>PBIX01000086.1 GCA_002720975.1 Planctomycetota bacterium
CTCTTCGGCGGGAGCCTCAGCCTCTTCGGCGGGTGCCGCAGCCTCTTCGGCGGGAGCCGCAGCCTCCTCGGCGGGAGCCGCTGAATCATCAGCGGAGTCCTCGTCAGACGAATCCCCACTCTCGGCGTTGGCAGCCTGGGCAGCCTTCGCAGCGGCAATGATCTCGTCGTTCTCGCCGAAGTCCGCATGGACGAATGAGAGGCCGATCTTGCGATCTTCCACATCCACCCGGATCACGCGCACCTCGACCTTCTGGCCGGGGAACAGCAGATCCTCAGCCTTGGCGCCGCGGTCGTCGGTCAACTCTGAGATATGCAGCAGACCCTCGAGGCCCTCCTCGAGCTTCACAAAAACTCCGAAGTTGGTGACCTTGGTCACGTAGCCCGAGAGCAGGTCGCCGACGTGGTAGCTGCCGGGGATCTGCTCGTGCCACGGGTCGGCACTCAACTGCTTGCGTCCCAGGGCGATGCGCTTCTTCTCCTTGTCGACGGAGAGGATGACACACTGCATCTCGTCGCCCTTCTTGACCATCTCGGAGGGGTGGCTGACCTTCTTGGTCCAGCTCATGTCAGAGACGTGCAGGAGACCATCAATCCCCTCCTCAATCTCCACGAAGGCTCCGTAGGGAGTCAGGTTGCGCACGGTGCCGGAGATCACAGTCCCGACGGGGTAGTGGCTCTCCACCAGGTCCCAGGGATTGGACTCAGCTTGCTTCATACCCAGGGAGATCTCCTGCTTCTCGTGGTTGTACTCGAGGACAATCACGGAGACCTTATCGCCGGTGTTCAGCATCTCAGAGGGATGGTTGACCCGGCGTGTCCAGGACATCTCGGAGATGTGGACCAGACCCTCGATACCATCTTCAAGCTTCACAAAGGCGCCGTAGGACATGATGTTGACCACCTCGCCCTCCATGCGCTTGTTGACCGGGTAACGCTCTTCCACGCCATCCCAGGGAGAGGACGTCTTCTGCTTGATGCCGAGGGCAATACGTTCGCGCTCGAAGTCGACTCGCAGAACCTTGACCTCGATCTCCTGATCCATCTCCACCATCTCGGAGGGGTGCGAGATCCGCCCCCAGGACATGTCGGTGATGTGCAGCAGACCGTCGATTCCGCCCAGGTCCACGAACACGCCGAAGTCGGCGATGTTCTTGACCGTGCCCATTCGCACCTGTCCCTCGGTGATGTCCTTGAGCAGATCTTCCTTCAGACGCTGGCGCTCCTCTTCCAGGAGTTTCCGGCGCGAGACCACGATGTTCATGCGCTCCGGATCGATCTTGATGATCCGTGCCCGCACGGGCTCGCCCAAGAAATCGGAAATGTCGTGGGTGCGGCGCAGGTTGACCTGACTGGCTGGCAAGAACACGTTGACGCCTTCGACGTCCACGAGCAGGCCGCCCTTGATCTTGCGCTGCACGATGCCCTGAATCTCGTCGCCCTCGTTGTACTCGGTGGAGACCCGCTCCCAGGCGCGCAGGCGATCGGCCCTGCGCTTGGAGAGCAGGGACATGTCGTACTCGTCCAACCCCTCGTAGAAGACCTCGAACTCCGCTCCCTGTGCAGGAAGCTCATCGCCGAATTCAGCCAGGGGTATGGTCCCCTCGGCCTTGCCGCCGACGTCCATGATCACCAGACCGGTGCGCTCGTCGACCGTGTCGACTTTGGCGATCACGATCTCGCCGATTTTGACGTCACAAATGGACGCGTTAAGGGATTCGTTGAGTTCTTCGACACTGATTCCGGAAAAAGCATCATCGAGCTGGCGCTCGAGAGCTTCGGGATCCATCTCGTACTGTCGGACTCGTCTTGAGGTTAGGGCCATCGATACGGGTTCTATCTAGGGGTTATTGTGAACAGCCTGATCCGAGGCCCCGAAATGGGGCTCAGAGGGCTTTGAAAGCATGGCAGCAATGGACTGCCAGGCTACATCCAAGGCATCCGGGCGGGATCCGTCAACAGCAGCAGCGAACTCTATGCACACTTTTCCCGGGCGGGGCCAGCGCCCCCCCCGGGGCCATGCCTTACGGGTGCCGGAGATCGCACAAGGGATGATGGGCGCGCCCGTACTGCGCGCCACCAGGAGAGCACCCTTCTTGGGCTCCGAGAGCTCACCGTCTAGGCTCCGGGTCCCCTCGGGGAAGATGCCCAGCGCATCCCCAGCCTCAACATGCTCGATCATGCGCCTGAGGGTGGCTCGGTCCCCACGGCCAGGCTCC
Organism: Planctomycetota bacterium; assembly: GCA_002720975.1. GTDB lineage: Bacteria > Planctomycetota > UBA1135 > UBA1135. The sequence goes on from PBIX01000086.1 coordinate 2,219, forward strand.
ACCAGAATGACCCCGACTCGGGCAAAGATGAAGCGCAGAAAGGCGTTGTCGATCAGGCTACGGCGAGCTGCAAAGGCCACGTGGCGGTGGTCCACGGCGATCGCCATGAGCGGGATGTCGAGGAAGGACTGGTGATTCCCGACCAGTATCACCGGGCCCTCGCGGGGCACGTTCTCGTGCCCGATGACCTGACGCCGCCAGAAGAGCAGGTAGCCCGTGCGAAGGATCCCCAGGGCAAAGCGCCAGGTCAGGGTCTTGCGCGTCACCAGGGGAAGCTCGCCCTCCATCCCCTAGGCTCCACCCAAGACGTAAGCCAGGAGGCGCTCGCATACCTGCTCCGCTGTGCACCCATCGGTGTCTACCAACCTGGCATCGGCTGCCTTCAAGAGGGGCGAGTGCTCGCGCGTCCGGTCCTGCTCGTCCCTGCGTTCTATTTCCGCGGCGTACTCGCCTGCCCGCTGAGGCTCGCCACGCTCCTGCGCTCTTCGTCGACCACGCTCCAATGGACTGGCCACGAGGAAGAACTTGTGGTCCGCCTCAGGGAAGACCACCGTCGTGGTGTCACGCCCCTCAGCCACAGCCCCGCCTGCGGCGGCGATCGCCTGTTGCTTGGGAACGATGGCAGCGCGCACTCCGGCGTGGGCGGCCACCACCGACACCGCGGCGGTAACCGCTGCGCCCCGGATCTGTGGCTCTCCAGGCTCCCCATCAACAAGAACACGCCCTTGACCATCGAAGGACAGGTCGATCAGGCCTGCAATCCGCTCGCACGCCTCCTCATCTTCGGGGGCCACGCCCTCCGCCAACACGCGCAGGGTGACGGCGCGATACATGGCGCCCGTATCGAGAAACGTGAGGTTCAGGTGCTGGGCCAGAGCCCGAGCAACGGTGCTCTTTCCCGATGCGGCGGGGCCGTCGATGGCGATAATCATGTGTGCCGTCCCGCCTACGCTAAAGCACGGGCCAAGCAGTCTACGGTCGAGGCCAAGCGGGTCAACGGACGGGAGCGGGCGGGAGCTTGATTCCGGAACTCACACCCTCCCAGCGGCCGGCACACAGTTGCACCGCATCGCGCTCCCCGCCCCAGGCATCCAGCACGATCCAGCGCAGGTCTTCAGCGCACTCTTCCCGCCAGCGATGGGCGTGGCCACAGACCAGGGTCTGCGAGCCAGCCAAAGCAGCCAGGCCCGAAGCCGTCTCTGGGACCATCTGCACCTGCCCCATGGCCTTGGCGGAGGTGCTACGCGCGGAGGCCCGCCTCAGGGATCGGGCCAGCCGCAGCTGTACTGAGAAAGGAAGGCTGCACTGGAGGGTTCGCAGTGGGCGTGAACGCACCACCCGCCGCAGGAATTGGTAGGAGCGATCCGCGCTGCACAGCTCATCCCCGTGCAGGAACAGGGTTCCCTCACCCGATGGGCTCTGCAAGCTACCCGCCACACAGCGGACCCCTTGGGGGAACACGCGCGCCCCGCTCGCCTCTTCAAAGGGCACCCCCAAGAGGTAGTCGCGGTTGCCGTGGACCACATCGACCCCCACCCCCCTCTCCACCAGACCTTGCAATCCCAGCACGACCTCTGCGGTTCCGGGCAATCCCAGTTGATGCCTGCCCACCCAGAACTCAAACAGGTCCCCCAGAATCAGCAGGTGGCTGGCACAAAGATCCTCGCACCACTCCCGAAAGCGGCGCAGCCGCTCCAACTCAAAAACGTCCAGGTGCAGGTCCCCAACCACAAGAGCCCCCTCCGGAAGCGATATCGTCGGCCAGCTAGTCACCTTGGCCATCAGCGGCTTCCCCTTCGTCCTGGCCCAGTCCATGGGTCTTCAGTTTCTCCCACAGGACCTTGCGCGAGATGCCCAGCAGGGAGGCGGCCTGGGACCGATGGCCGCCCGTTGCCTCAAGCGCTCGGCGCACATGCGCCCGCTCCGTCTGCGACAGGAGATCACGCAGGGGCTGGATCTCGTCATGTACCTCGAGTGCCCCGCGCCAGCGTGAATCCTGGGGGAGGAGATCCTCTGCCGCGAGCTCCGACCCCCCACCCGCCAGAGCGATACCTCGCTGCACCGCATTCTCCAGCTCGCGTACATTTCCAGGCCAGGGGTAACGCTCCAACATGGCGAGAGCACTCTCGGGCAATGTGTAGACGCGGCCTCGACCATGCCGCTCCAGCAAGTGCTGCACCAACAATGCCACATCGCCGGTGCGCTCTCTCAGGGGGGGCAAAGGAATGGGCACCACGTTGAGCCTGTAGAAGAGGTCTTCGCGGAACAGCCCCTCGCGCACCTGTGCTCGCAGATCCACCTTGCTGGCCACGACCACCCGAATATCGACGGAGCGTGTTCGCTCACCACCCACGCGCTCAAAGGTTCGCTCCTGTAAGACCCTCAGCAGCTTGACCTGGGTGGGAAGCGGCATGTCGTCCACATCGTCCAAGAACAAGGTCCCCTCGTCGGCCAACTCGAAACGACCACGCCGTTCCTTGCGGGCATCGGTGAAGGCCCCCTTCTCGTGGCCAAAGAGCTCCGCCTCCAGGAGAGTCTCTGGCAGAGCGGCGCAGGAGATGGCAACAAAGGGCCCCTCGCTGCGGCTGGACAGGTTGTGCAGCGCCCGGGCAATGCGCTCCTTCCCCGTCCCACTCTCCCCAACGATGAGGGCCGTCGCGTCGGACCCTGCCACCGTGCGCACCCGCTCGAACACGTCGCGCATCGGCTGGGACTCCCCAATCACATCGGCAAAACCGCTCCCGTGGTCCAACTGGCCCCGGAGGGCCTCGTTCTCCGTCTCGAGGTCACGTACACGCGAGAGGGTCTCGAGGCGCTTGAGGATGGTCTCATTACGGAAGGGCTTCTGGATGTAGTCCACTGCCCCCAGACGCATGGAGTCCACCGCATCCTCAATGGTCGCGTAACCCGTCATGAGGATCACGGGCCTGTCGGGGTCGAGCTCAACGGCCTTACGCAGCACATCGATCCCACTTCCCCCTGGCATGCGGATATCCGTGATAACGACTTCCGGGACTCCCCCCCCACGGTCCTCCAAAGCCTCCAGTGCGGAACGCGTATCGGTGGCTCCCAGCACATCGTGCCCAGCCTCCTCCAGTGCGTCCCGCAGCGTGACGAAGACCGTGACCTCGTCATCCGCGAGGAGGACCTTCATTCCGCCGCAATCCCCCCGGGGTCGAGCAGTTGCATGCAGTCACCCACACTGGATGCCGCCGCCAGAGCCTCTTCCGCTGCCAAGAACATGGCATCAAAGAAAAGGGCCGTCCCGCCTCCATTGTGTGATACCCCGACTGAAACGGTGACCTGAATGGTGCGCCCGTCTGCCGTGAAGTTCATACTGCGCGCCCCATCGAGCAGGCGGTTGGCCAACACGGTAGCCCCTTCTCCATCCGTGTGCGGAACCACGGCCAGCAGCCTGTCGTCCGCCATGCGCCCAAGGAAGTCCGAGCAGCGGGTCTGGATCTTCAGCATTCCCACCACCGCCTCAAATATCTCCTCCTTGGACTCATAGCCGTAGAGGTCCCGCAGGTGACCGAGGCGGTCCACCGACACGAGCAGACACGCGACCGGATAGGTGTAGCGCTGTGCACGATTGAACTCAACTCGCATCAGGTGCTGGATCTGCACCAACGAGAACAGGCTCTTGTCTTGTTGAGGGTCGGACATGTATGGGGTAGGCGCGGTGAACGGAGGGCTGCAGCGGGCGAAAAAGGTGGCGACCCCGGGGAGGCTATCCTCCAAAGACGCCGATGATGCGGTCGAGAGTTCCGTCGAAGCTCGTGCCGTACTGTACGCGCACGAGGAGCATGACTGCCAGCACCACCAAGGTGTAGATCGAAATCGCAATCAGATTCGCCAAAACATAGGCCGCTCCGCTGCGAGTGGCAGCTCTCGCTCGACGTCGAACCCCCTTGACACCCCTCTGATGGGCAGACATGAGCAAATCGCGCTGTAGCCGTGTGGCACGCTCCAGCAAGCGGGTATCCCCGGGAGGCACCTGCTCCCCGGCCAGCAGCTCCCGCGCACAGGATGCAGGATCGAACTCCGATGCCATCACAGCCGCCCGCCAGCGCTTCACGGCCTGATTATCGGTCAGCTTGAGATCGGCCAGCAGCCCGGAACGGACCCGGGCAGCCACATCATCCTGAACCGTCGCTCCGGAGGCTCCAGCGTCCTCGCAACCCGGGTCGCCTTCAAGTTCCTCCAGCACGCCCCTGCCCTGCCCGAAGACCAGAACGGCCCCACGCCACTGAATGCTGCTGCCCGATTCGAGAGGTGCCTGCTCGAACACGCGCCCATCAAGCAGGGGGGGATTCCCCCGCCCAACGTACACAACACGCGGTGGCGACATCCATATGTGGACTTCGCCGGAGTCCGATGTAGCGTTCGGCGTCCCATCCAGGACCACGTCGCACCCCGCGCCGCCAACACGTGTACGGCCATCGGCCAGGGCGTATCGGTTAGTCTGACCACCTTGGTGGACGTCAAGCCAAGCGTCTTGCATGTTCCTTTTTTAACTCGCCAGCCGGTGGCAAGTCACCCCCCACTTGCAATCCCGGGAAGAATCCCAGATCGAGGCTCGAACCCGGCCCCGTGAAGACCCATGAAAATGACAGCCCGGAGGAAGGCGGGCCAGTGTGAGGCCCGCCCGGGAGTATGATAGACCGGCTCCCAGCCCCAACCCTACCCGCCAACTTGCGCTTCGGACTCCATCAATCGGCCCGCCTGGAACAACGCCTGCTGCAATCGCCGCAGATGATTCAGGCTATGCAGATCCTGCAACTCCCCTCCCTGGAGTTGATGGAGCGCATCGACGCAGAGCTGACTGAGAATCCCTTCCTGGAGGTTGCAGAGGGGGAAGCAGGACAGACTCCGTCGGAAGACCCTACGGACCCGCATGATGACCGAGGTGAGGACGCGAACACGACCGAGGGTCTCGAGGGCATGCTCGACGAGCTCGAACGCTACGAGCGGGACTTCGGTGACAGCCCAGCGGGGCCACGCCTTCCTGCCGAAGATTCCGACCGGAAATATGAAGCCATGAACAACACTGCTGCCGAGCCCGAGTGCTTGGCAGACGCGGTCCTACAGCAGATTGCCATGCTCAGCGTCGAAGATGAGGATCGGCAAGTTCTGGAGTACATCGTGTGGTCCCTGGACGAACACGGATACCTGCCCGAGGATCGCGAGGACGTGGCCCGCGAACTCTCCCGCCAATTGAATCGAACCGTTGCTCCCGAGGAGATCTTTGTGGGCCTGCGGCGACTGAGGCGCGTCACGCATCCCGCTTTGGGGGCCACGGACCTTCGCGACGCGCTGCTACTGCAGTTGAGTGAGGGCGAGGCCGAGCACGCCCTGGAACGCACTATCCTCACTGAGCACCTGGACGATCTGGAGGCGAACCGGTTGCCGCGCATCTCCAAAGCGACCGGACGCACCGTGGAGGAGATCAAGGCCGCCATCGAAGTCATTCGCGGCTTGGAGCCTCACCCTGGCGCCGAATATGGCGGGCGCACGGCCAACACGATCACGCCCGAGGTGATCGTCGAGGAGGTGGACGGCGAGTTTGTGGTGCGACTGGACAAGGAACGCAACCGCGAGCTCATCATCAGCCCCGCTTACCGCCGCCTGCTGCAGCAGAGCAGTGAGGACGAGAAGGTACGCGAGTGGGTCAAGCAGCGACTGGAGTCTGCACGCTGGTTCATCGACGCCCTACGCCAACGCCAGTCCACGCTTGAGCGCATCGCTCGCGAGATATTCAAGCGCCAGCACGGCTTCCTGGAGCGCGGCATCAGCGCCCTTCAACCCATGCGCATGCAGGAGGTGGCAGATGCCCTGGAAGTGCACATCTCCACCATCTCCCGTGGGGTATCGGGCAAGCACGCCCAGACGCCCAATGGCATCTTCCCCCTCAAGTTCTTCTTCGCTGGAGGGACGACCAAGAGCACCGGAGAGGCCACCAGCAGGGTCAGCGTCCAGGACCGCCTGCGCCAACTCGTGGACGACGAGGACAAGAGCGCCCCCCTATCCGATGACCAGCTGGCCGAGACCCTCGCCGAGAAGGATGGCATCCAGATCGCCCGTCGCACGGTAAGCAAGTACAGGCGCGCCCTGGGGATCGGCTCCTCCAGTCAGCGCCGGGAGTTCTAGCCCCGCCTGAACGGCCCTCCGGGGTGGCGACGCAATCCACACCAGTGTGTTAGCCTCGCCCTCTCTCCACCCCCGCACCCAACCCATGAACGCCAAAGCCACAGAATTGCGCAAGGGGATCGTCCTTCTCAAGGACGGTCAATTGCTCTTGATCACCGACTACAGTCACTCTACCCCGGGTAACTGGCGGGCCATCATCCACGTGAAGACGCGCAACCTCGAGACAGGCCAAACGGGCGCCTTCCGCCCAGCGGCCGGGGACTCCTTCGAGGTAGCCTACTTGGACCGCAAGAAGGCTCAGTACCTATACAAGGAAGGCAACGGGAACTACGTCTTCATGGACCAGGAGTCCTATGAGCAGTTTGAGATTCCCGCTGAGCAGGGCGAGAGCCCCATGGCCTACGTCAAGGAGAGCGAGGTCGTCGAGGTCACCTTCCATGAGTCCACCCCCATCAGCATCGATCTTCCACCGTCCGTGATACTCGAAGTGACCGAGGCTGAGATGGCGGTCAAGGGCAACAGTGCAACCAACGTCAAGAAAGAGGCGGTGGTGGAGACCGGCCTCAAGGTCAAGGTCCCCCTGCATATCAACGTCGGGGAGCAGATCAAGATCAAGACAGACAACGCCGAGTTTCTCGGCCGTGCCAACTGATCATCGCTTCGGATTCACCCCGTGGTTGCCGTCAGCGGTGACGGTAGACCTCCACGTCCAGATCCCGGCCTTCCTGCCGCACAGGGAATCGACGCTGCAGACGGCAACTTTCCCGCAGAAAGCCCTCGAAAGCCTCACGGGCTTCAGGCTCCCACTCTGACAGGAAGTCGGGGCGGACGACGACCCAGACCGTCTTCTTGTTCTTGGCGGCGGCGCGCCAGGCCCGCGGCCGGCTACGATCACACCAGAGGACCAGCTCCGGGCGCCGCAGATCTGTCGCACCCGGCACCAAGTAGAACTCCCCCACAGGCGCCTGCATGCCCAATATCAGATCCTGCTCAGCGCGCAGGGAGTCCACATACCCATAGGCCTCCTCCCAACGAGGTCGCTGGCCATACTGGGTGGTGAAGTAGAGGGCCAGGCCGGCCAGCAGTGGGGCGCAGAGAACAGCAACCACGGCCAGACGCAGGCTCCGTCGCGAATCCAGGGGCGCCAAGGACGTGACCCACAGAGCCACAGCACAGATAAAGGGCATGAACGACAACCCGTACTGGGCACTGGAACGCGCAAAGCCCCCAGCCAGGGCCAGGCAACCCGCACCACAGACGACAATGCCCAGGAGCACACAGCCACGCACGTCCCGAGCGCGTCCAATCACCAGAGCTCCAATAAGCGCAGCAACGGAGAGTGCAGGCGTCAGGTAGTACGCTGTGCTACGAACAAGATGCAGGAGGGAGGCCAGCGGTGGATCCTGCTTCACCTGCCTGTAGTTTTGAAAGACGTCCAGCGCCCACGGCAGAACGATCAGGCCCGCCAAGAACACGAGAGCCACCAGAGCCCTCACGACGCGGGTAGGCAGCTGAGCAGCTCCCTCCGCATCCATGCCCTCCTCGGAAGACCTCCACTTCTTGACCAGCAGCCAGGCCAGGGCAGGACCGAAGGCCAGCGCAATACTCACAATCACGGCCTGTAGCTGGAGCAGAGCCCCCAAGGCAGCTACGCCAAGACCCAGGCAGGCCGTTGGGATGGAATTGCGCAGAAGCCCGCGCAGAACGAACCCCGCCCCGAGTAGGGAGGTCAACTGCACCATGGTGTAGAACCGCGCATTCTGGGACCAATACACCTCCCAAGGACTCAGGGCCACGAGCAGAGCCACGAGGGCCGCGCGCCTCCCACCCACCCAGGGCTGCAGGGCCCACCAGGAGGCAGGGATAGCCAGCCAACCGGCGAGAGCCGGGAGCAGGCGCAGGGAGAACTCGCTTGGCGTCTCGCCCAAGAACTCCACAGTCCAGCGCACGAGGGCGTAGCCGGGCCAGTTGTAGTTGTCTCCGTGGTGGGCATCAGCCCAGGTCAGGGCCTCGTCAAGCCACAGGCTCCACTGGCCCAGGTTGCAGAAACGGACCAAACCCAGGAGGCATGCAAGCCCGAGCCACAGGCGCACCTCCCCTCTCCCCTCAACTGGAGGGGTCTGGGGCTCTGGAGCGTCCTGGGTGGGCTGCTGAGGAGGGCCGGAAGGCATAACTCAAGCGGGAGGCGCGGATATCCGAACAATCCCAGGGTAGTTGTCGTCCGAACCAACCGAATCCCGTACTTGCCTTGGCCCTTTTCAGTCCGGAGAATCCCAACATGCGAGCTTGGACAAGCGGGCTAGTAGCCCTTCTAGCATCCTGTGCGGCGAATCAGCCCCTGCACTTCTCCAGCGCCCCCCCGGGTGCTGCCATTTTTGTCGATGGGGCGGATTCGGGTTTTGTGACGCCGGCCCTCATTCATCTGCCCGATCCCGAGGACAGCCGTATCGAGTTCGTCCTTGAGGGGTATCAGACTGCGACGCGTCAGCTGCACGATGAGCGCCAGGGCGAGCTGGTGCTCTGGAGCGAGGCAAGCACCTCGGCGAAGAGTTGGAACTTCCCTCTCTTCCTGCCCTACCGGGACTTCTTCTTCTTCTACAAGCGCGCCAACTCCTCCCGATTGGAGCAGCAAGTCCGAGGCCGGATCTTCGTGCGCCTCCGGCGCAGCAGCGATCAGTAGTGAACCGGGCCGTCTTCCTCGATCGGGACGGAACTCTCAACCGCGAGGTGAACTACCTCGCTGACCCCGCACAACTGGAGCTCCTCCCAGGTGTTGCTGAAGGCCTGTCCCGCCTTGCACGTGAGCAGTGGCTACTATGCGTGGTCACCAACCAAAGTGGCGTGGCGCGCGGACTCGTGAGCGAGGAGGCTCTGGCTGAGATCCATGGCCGCCTTCGGGAGATGCTCGCAAGCGAGGGGGCCCACCTGGATTGGATCGGCCACTGCCCTCATCACCCGGAGCACGGCCCACCGGACCTGCGCAGGGCTTGCGACTGCCGCAAACCCGAACCCGGCCTGTTACTGCGCGCCGCCGCAGAGTTGGACATCGACCTGACCCGCTCATGGATGGTGGGCGACAGTGCCCGAGATCTTGAGGCGGGCCGCTCGGCCGGTTGCCGCAGCATCCTGGTCGGCACGGGTAACGGGGCAGCGCCCCCTGAGGCCAGCGAGGCGGATGGGCAGGAGTCCGGCCTGAAAGCACCCGACTTCCTGGAAGCCGTAGACCTGATCCTCAAGGATCCGGCCCCGCCAGGGCGTAGCTAGCCGTTGTTCTTGCGCTGCACCCGGCGGAACGGATGCACGAAATTGGCCAGGGACTGGGGGCTTCGCGACTGTACCCACACGCGTCCACGACCACTGAAGCGCAGCAGTAGCTGGTCGCCAAAGAGGAAGGATCGGATCTTGCGCGCCCGGGTCAGGCTGTACTGAAGGCTGGGCTCCCACGCCACGGCATAGCCGTTGTCGATGACGTACTCGCCATCCACGTCCACAGACTGGATGTCACCGTAGGCGTGAAAGAAGAGGGTCCCCGTCCCGCTGCAGCGCAGGATGAACAGGCCCTGGTTGAAGAGACCCTTGAGCCCATCCCACTTGCTATCGCAGACCACAGACCCTGTGGAGGCCAGGAAGGCCCCGCGCTCCAGGAACAACTCCTGGCCGGTCATCGGATACTCCACAAGGTCCCCAGCTGACCCGGGGGCGAGGGCCAGCTCACACCCGTCCCCGGCGGCGACGTACTCGTTCTGAAAGAAGCTCTCGCCCGCCAGGAGCTTGCGCTTCAAGCCCTGGAGCACTCCACCGCGCGTGGAGGTCTTTACCTCAAGGGGACCTGCCATCCAGGCCATGGCACCCGAATCGGAGAGCACCCGATCGCCGGCGTCCATAGAGAGGTTGAGCAGGCTGTAGCTCGGTCGGTGTTCGATTGCGTGTTGCATAGGTAAGAATCTACCCCTGCCTGGGGGGGAGGCGCCGCCCGAGCATGGCGCCGAACTCGCGCGGGTTGTGGGACTGCACAAGCAAGCGCCCTTGACCCTCGAAGCGCAGGACAAAACCCTCGCCCGCCAGATATGAGGTGAGCCAAGACCCGCCGGTCTTGGAGAGTGTGTAGGACAGGCTGGATTCGAAGGCCACCACATGGCCGGTATCCACCACGAGCTCGCCATCCACCGGCACCTCCGAGATGCTTCCATAGGCCCCCACCAACAGGGGCCCGGTGCCCGAGACCTCCATGAAGAAGAGGTTCTCGCCGCTGAACATGCCCTTCAGTCCCTGGAAACGCGGCGTCAGGTCCAGCTGCCCATCGCAGCCCAGGAAGCTGCCCCCAGCGCAAAGCCACGGCTGACTGCTCTCCACATCCACCTGCGCTACGTGCCCCTGCAGAACGGGCGCCACTCCCACCTCGCCGCCGCCGCCACCGGTCGTCTGGTAGGTGGAGAGGAAGAACGTGTCACCGCCCGCCAGACGCTTCAGTCCCGCCAACAAGCCGCCACCACGGGAGATGGTGGTCACATCGTTGTCCACGTTGCTCGAGGCACGGAACATGGCACCCGAGTCGGATTTGAACTGGTCCCCGGGCTCAAGATGCACGAGGGCCGAGTGGAAGGCGCCGTTGGGTTGGAGGGTGATATCCATGGTCTTATCTGGAAGGCTCGGGTCTAGCCGCGCAGGAAGGGGGTCAGCCAGCCCGCCGTTGCAGGTAGGTTGCGGGTCTGCACCCACAGGCGGCCGGTGCCCTGGAAGTCCATGGTCAACCCCTCACCCGAGAACAGGGTGCTCTTGAGCCCCCCCATCCCGGCGATGGAGTAGTCCAGGGTGGGCTCCCAGGCCACGACGTGCCCCGTGTCCACCCGCAGAGAACCGTCCACCTGCTTCTCGATGACGGCCCCGTAGGCGTTGAAGAAAAGCTCGCCCGTGCCGGTGGCTCGCAGGACGAAAGCGCCCTCACCACTAAAGAGTGCGCGTAGCCCACCAAAGCGCGTCTTCAGCTGGATCCCGGAGGTGCAGGCGAGAAAGCTACCCGCGGTGAGCACCAGCTCCGAGTCCTCCAGATGTTCATGCATGACCGTACCGGGGAGGCCCGGTGACAGGCTCAGGTGGCCACCTTGCGGCCCCCCATACTCGCCGACGAAGAAGGACTCCCCTCCGAAGATCTTGCGCGCAAGTCCAGCCAGGATACCCCCCATAAGATGGGTGCGCAGTTCCAGCGCCGGGGACATCCGGCTCATGGCTCCGCTCTCCACGTGGAGCTTCTCTCCAGGCTCCAGGTCGATGGAGAGTTCGCCGTAGTCAGGGTTGCCCAGAACGTCGAGCTGCATGGGTTGCAGCCTAGCCTCACAAGGTGCCCCGGTCCAGGATGGGGTTTTTGGGGACCGCGCCCCCTCTAGGGCAGGAAGCGGGCCAGTGGCCCGGAGAGTAGGCGCGTCACTCCCTGGGGCAGGTGTCGCCAAGTGCTCTGAAGCAGGTGTAACCTGGGGTTGGAAGGATTCAGGCTGGGGAGCTCGCCGTCGCGCACCAGGTGGAAACTGTAGTGCAGGTCATGGGGCTCAAACCCCTGGTGAGACTTGAAGCGAAAGGCCCCCGAGTCCTTGCGGCTACGACCGAAGTCGAAGCGCTTGAAGCCCTGCTCTACGGCCCACTCCTGAAGAGCGAGGTACATGAAGTTGCTGGCCGAGAGCTCACGATCCGCGCCCGGGGCCGACCCGGAGTAGTAGGCCAGAAAATCCCCGCCGTAGTGAAAGGCCATGACGGCCGCCACTGCCTTTCCCTCATGCTCGATGGCGTGCACGCTGACTTCGCCCGAAAACTCATCCAGCAGGGCACGGAAAAAGGCTCGGGGCAGAGAAGGCGAGCCCAGGCTGTGCTTGTTGGCGTGGAACAAACGGGTGAAGGTCTCCAAGTGCTGCTCGCCAACCCGGTGCACGAGCCCGTGTCGCTCGCGCGCCTTACGCGCCTCTGCACGCGCCTTCTTGGGCATTCCCGCCAGGACCGCATCGGGCTCCGTGGGCAGATCCTTGATGAAGGTCGCATGCAGAGCGGACTTGGGCCAGCCCAGCCCCGGATCATCGACACAGCGCAGCTCCATTTGACCCACGCGCTCTTCCTCCGCCAGGACCCGGGCGGTCTCCGCCAGAGCGTTCGTCGCCTCGACATCCAGCCCCAGCGGCCCCCCGTACACGGCATAGGGCATGGAGATCAGGCGTAGGCGCCCTCTCAGACCCCGACACGCCATCAGGGGCAGGACGCCCACCAGCTCCTCTCCGCGGTGGGCCAGGAGGTCGCGCCCCTTGTGCCCCATGACGCGCTCAACAGCTCGCCGCCAGCCTGCCAGATGGAAGAAACTGCCGGCGGCGTGCGCGCGCACGAACGCATCTCGCGCGGCATCGTCCCGAGCCGTGCCCGCGCGCACCCTGAAGGAGACCTGGCTCATTCGTCAATCTGCTCGATGCGATACTCGCGCACGTTTCGGGCCTGGGTGAAGATCACGATCTCTCCCACCAACCCGAAACCCACGATCTGAACGCCAAGCACGAAGGCCAACACGCCCAGGAGAAACAGGGGCCGCTGATACAGACCTTGCATGTCGTCCAGGGAGAACCACAGCGCCACCTGGACGACAGCGACAATCCCTCCGCCCAACATGGAAAGTCCACCCAGGGCGCCGAAGAAGCGCAGGGGCTTGTGGGTGAACTTGGTCAGGAATACCACACCCAGAATGTCGAGGGCTCGGCGCAGATACACTCCCGGGCCGTGCCACCCCGCGCCACCCGCCACCTCGGCAACGTGGCGTACGCGGACCTCGTCCACCCTGAAGCCGCGGTGATGCGCGATGGCTGGAAGGTAGCGGTACATGGTCCCGTAGATCGTCATCTGCTCAAGTACCTCGCGGCGCATCAGGCGCAGCGTGCAGTTCACGTCGTGGAATCGCGTTCCAACCAAGCGGCGAAGGAACGCATTGAACAGGTTCGACTGCAGGCGATTCAGCCAAGCATCTACGCGTGGTGATCGCCAACTGGCCACAAAGTCTGCGCCATCATCGGCACGCTCGAAGAGCGCGGCAAGCGATGACGGATCTACCTGGATGTACTGGGGGGAGGTCAGAATCCAGCGACCACGAGCATGATGGAAGGCACTTGAGAGGCAGACGGCCTCCCCGAACGGCTTGTGCAATTGGATGGTGCGCACCTGCTGATGAGAGCTGCTCTGAAGAGCCAGGCCCTCCTCCCAACAGGCCCCCGACACGCCGCTGTAGACGAGGATCGCCTCCCAAGTGCGCCCCAGCGCCTGCATGGCTTCCCCCAAGCCCTCAACCACGGCACTCACCTCGGCGCGATCGCTGAGGATCGGCACCACGAGGGTCACTTCGGGCGGGTCGCCCAGCGCATCCGGGAGAGAGGCAACCATCAGCGTGCACCTCCCTTCGGTCGACCGTGACGCTCCAGAGGGGCAAACACGCGGTCACCGTGCAGGCCGCTGACCTTGACCACGAGCTCAGCCAAGAGGCCAAGCATCACGAAGAAGGCACCTGCCATGATGGTCAGAATGTAGACCAGAAGAGCTGCCTGCCCCCAGTTGCTGGCGAAGCCTACGTGACCCACCTGCAGACCAGTACGCACGGCGAAGACCAGCGCCAGAGCCAAGAACGGCAGAGCCAAGAGACCGAAATACTGCAGAGGTGATCTCGAGAAAGAGGAGACCATCTTGACGGACAGCAGGTCCAGCAAGACACGCATGGCACGCGAGAGGCCGTACTTGCTCTGTCCGTAGATGCGAGGTCGATGGTGAACAACGATCTCGTCCAGGCGCGCTCCACTCGCCTGGGCCAGGACCGGTAGGAAGCGGTGCTGCTCCGCGTAGATAGGCAGGTTGGTGACCAACTCGCGGCGGAACGCTTTGAGCGTGCAGCCCGTATCATGGACATTAGCTCCGGTCACGAGCACGATGAGCTTGTTGGCCAAGATGGAGGGCAGGCGCCGCAACAGAAACCCATCTTGACGGTCCTTGCGCCAGCCGACGACCAGATCGCTACCCGCCTCCAGGCGTTCGATCAGTGCGGGGATGTCACGCGGGTCGTTCTGTAGATCTCCGTCCATGGTCACCACGATGGCACCACGACTCACCTCGAATCCGGCAGCCATGGCAGGGCTCTGACCATAGTTGCGCGCCAGGCGCACGATCCGGATCCGCGGGTCTGCCTGTCGCATGCGGGTGAGCACCGCAAAGCTGTGGTCGCTTGAGCGGTCATCCACATAGACCACCTCAAAGCTCGGGACCCGATCCACGCCGGCACCTTCCAAGGCCTCCACGATCTCCCCCTGGAGAAGCTCCAGGCTCTGCTCCTCATTGTAGACCGGCACCACGACCGACACGGCCACGGGTAGCCCGGCCTCGGCGGGGGTTGATGCGGGGAAAGGGCACATGGGAGGGATTCTGGGCGGGGGAGTGAAGCGTGACTAGGGGCCCACTGGGGGTCCATAGGCCCGACTTCTCTCTTATTCTTTCGAGCGTTGGGGACCCGGGCCTGAAGCCCCGGCCTGAGGCATTGCCTTTCGCCTGGAATCACGGGCGAATCTGCCAACGGGGTCCTTGGTCGCCCCCCCCCTCTCGGGCTAGGATCGGCGCATGTCCGGCTCCACTCCTCCTGCCACCTGGCCCCTGATCCTGGGCCCCACGGCCCGGGCGATCCCTCTGGAGCCCCTCCTCGCTGCCCTCCAGGGTGGCGGTCGGGTCCCCGGCAGCGGGGCGCAACTGTGCACCCTCGGTGATCTGGACGAGCTGCTGAAGACCGGCGAGGCAGACCCTCGACCAGGCCGCCTGCTTCTGGATGCCGATTGTATTCCCCCATCGGATCTGGGCTTTGTCACGCGCTTTCTGTCCCGCCATTCCCGCTGGCAGCTGTGGCTGTTCGGCGAAGACGACCACTGCCGGGCAGCTCGCACGCTCCTCACCCTCCCCCAAACCCGCTGGTGTGGCTGGCCCTTGGACCTGGAGCAACTTCAACGTCTGCTCGTCGGCACTGGCGACGGTCCTCCATCCCAGGCTGGCGGCGTGCATCCAAAACCGAGAGCGGCCAACCGACCGGCGGTGACCCAACCGCAACCTTCTCCTGCCGGTGCGCAGACAAAACTGGAGGAAGACCTGGGCAAGATCGAGTCCATCCTTGCTGGAAACACGTTGGCCGACGACCCGGCCGTCGACCTCGAGAGCTCCATCGCGGACACGGAGCCGGCCGAGTTGACCTTGACCCACGAAGAGCTCGAGGCCTTCCAAGCTTCCATTGCGGCCAACTACCCCTCGGACCCGGCCACCTCCGAGCCCGAGAAGGTCGAGGCGCCGGAACCCGCCCCGCAAGCCTCCGGCTCCCTTCCGCCAAAGTGGTACCGATCCCAGGTAGCCGACCTGGCCGATATAGCCCAGCGTCTGGACCTGGCACTGAACGCCCTCCGGGAGCAACACCAAGAGAATGACGGTGGCGGGGAGACTTCCGCCGCTCTGGACGATCCGATTGAGCGCCTGGGACATGACGCCCTACGACTGGTTCAGTTCTCTCGCACCCTGGGCTATCTGGCCGCCCCCCCCGCACAGGGCGATGACCTCATACGGCTGGACACCCTGCTTCAGGAGACCATGTCGGGGATGAGCGACTCCGGATCGGGGGGCGCGCGCTTCCTGTTCCGGGCCGAAGGCCCCTTGGAGATCCGCTCGGACAAGGGCCTCATGGTGTTGGTGCTTGACGCCGTCCTGGCCCTGGCCAACGGCGCCGCCGGACCGGATGGTGAGGTGCGTGCCTCAGCCGTGAAGGTGGCCCGGGAAGAGGGTCCCCCCCAAGCCGAATTGCACATCTCCTTCCCCACCGGCCCCCTGGCTGAGATCCCCCCGCCGGAGGTGCTTGAACCCTACGGCTTGCGCGGCAAGCTGCCGGGACTGGGCCCCAATGCCCTGGCAGCGGCCTCACGCATCCTGGAAGGGCAGGGCGGCAGCCTGCTCTATGGAGAGGGCGACGAGCCGGGCCAGGCGCTGTTTGTTCTCCGCCTGCCCTGCGCCTAGACCCCTGACGAGCCCCGGGGTCCCGTATAGGGACAACCGCCCCTCCGTACCTTCAGAACGCACGCGCCGACTGTCGAAAGAATTGGACATGTCCAGCTCTCACGACTCCCGACCGTACCCCCTGCAACCCCGGCCGTACCCGGCGCGGCAGGTTGGCCATACACCCTATCCGGGTACCAAGGTCCTTGTTCTCGACGCCGACCCCCAGTGGGCGCGGGCCTCTGCCCGCCAGATCTCCGAGCTGGGATGCGGAACACTCGCCCCCACCTTGAATGATTGCCTGCGACACCTGGACCAAGAGGTCTGGGATGTGATCGTGCTGGGCCCCTCTGCCCTGCCCGAAGAGGCCCTGACCCGGGTCGCATCTGAGTCGGACGCATTCATCCTCGCCTGCGACACAACTCAGGTGTGCCCCCAACGGGTCCATGCCTACCTGAGCACCAACCCGGACAGCACCAGCCTGCGGCACGCCCTCGGGCGAGCCTTCGAGAGCTCATCGCTGGCGCATGAGAACGCACGCCTAAAGCAGGCACTACACCAACGCCATGGGTTTGGAAGCATACAGACCAAGGACAAGGCAACGGCCGCAGCCCTGGAGGTTGCCCGCTCCGTAGCAAGCACACGCGCCAACGTTCTCCTCTCCGGGGAGAGCGGCACGGGCAAGACCCTCCTGGCGCGCATCCTGCATGAACACTCCGACCGGGCCGCTGCACCCTTCGTCACCGTCAACTGCGGCTCCCTGCCCGACAACCTGCTGGAGAGTGAGCTATTTGGCCATCTCAAGGGGGCATTCAGTGGAGCCCATCAAGACCGCCAGGGTCGCATCGAAGCCGCCCATGGCGGCACCCTGTTCCTGGACGAGATCAACAGCGCCTCCCTGGACCTGCAGGTCAAGCTGCTACGGGTTCTACAGGAGCGGGTCCTGACCCCCGTCGGCGGGAACGCCGAGGTCGCGGTCGACATCAGATTGGTCACGGCAACCAACCAGGACCTGGAGGCGGAGATCCGCGCGGGGCGCTTCCGTGAGGACCTCTTCTACAGAATCCACGTGGTCAGCATCGAGCTGCCGCCCCTACGGAGACGCATGGGAGACCTGAAGGCCCTGTGCGACCTCTTCATCGAGCGATTCGCCCAGGATTACGGGAAATCCGTGCAGAGTGTCAGTGACGAATGCCTGGCTGTTCTTGCCGGTCACGACTGGCCCGGGAACATCCGACAACTCGAAAACGCCCTGGAGCGTGGGGTGCTGATGGCCCCCGGAATCGAACTCCTGCCAGAACACCTTGGAAACGAGATCCTCGAAGCCGTTGGATGGCAGTCAGGACAGCCCGCACCGGGGAGCCTCTCGGCTGGACTGGCCCAACTGGACCACCTGCCCTCCCTGAGGGAAGCCCTCGAAGACCCCGAAATGGCGATCATTACCCGAGCACTCGAACTCTGCAGCGGCAACCGCAAGCACGCTGCCGCCATGCTGGACATCAACCGCTCAACCCTCTTCAACAAGATGCGCAAGTACAGTCTGATGGACCTGCGCTTCCAGTAGAACCCGCCCCCCTTTCCCATGAAGTGGACGACGGCCACCCTAGCCCTATTCTCAGTGGGCACCTTGCTCTTGACCGGGAAGGTCCTGCTGCACCCCAACCGCGCCACCCCCTCCGAGATCCTGGATGGGGTTCAGGCCGCGCGCGAGAGGGGCATCACAGATACGGCGCTACTACTGCGAGATCTTGATCGCGCGGTCCGCGACAGTGCTTCGGATGCATCCGAGCCCGCCGACCCGGACCTGGCCGTTCAACTGCTCCGGTGCAGGGCAGAGCTACGCGCTCACCTGGGCGACTACAAGACTGCGATGGAGGACCTCGACACGGCCCTCGCCCTTGATACGGAAGCTGAAGCCGGCCTCTCGCATCTCAAGTTGGTGTATCAAGCAGAGGACGGGGATCGGAGCGGCGCCCTGCTCGCAGCGCTCACGCTGCGTGACCGCTTTCCCAAGTTCCTTCAGGCCCACACACTTGCCGGCACCCTGGCGAGTGAGGAGGCCGCAGCGGCACTGCAGCAGGCTATCGCCAAGACAGACGAGACCCTCCTCCGCGAGGACTCCGTGAGCGCACGTCCCCTGTTGGCGACCATCGCGGCCAGGGTGACGGGCGCCGACCCCGAGCGAGCCAGGCAGGCCACCCCTCTGAGGGGGCTCTTCCTGCCCAAGCACCGGATGGAGTTGCAGCAGGTCCTTGTGCTACTCGATGAAGCCAGCCGCCTGAACAGCCAGGCACGCCGCAATCTTGCCCGTGGCGTCGCGGATGAGGGTGATTCCGCAGCAAGGGTGCTCCTCCTTGAACTCTACATGGCTGCGGGACAGAACCAGCTCGCCGCCGACCTCGGCAGTACCCTGCTGCTCCAGCCCTCAGCCAGCCACTCGGAACCCATCTTCCGTTTGACCTTCCAGAGCCTCTTGAGAATCGGCCAGAGCGCCCGAGCATTGCGCTTGGTACAGAATCTGGACTGGGCCAAGGTGCGCCCCGGGTCGGAGCTGTGCCTGGAGGTTGCGGACTTTCTGTTTGAGCATCACGCGTGGGGTCAGCTGAGCCAGGTCTCCGCCCGTCTCACGGCACTCCAGGACCGCACGACCGTAAGCGCAGCTCGGTTCTATGACGGTTTCGCCTACTCGGCCCAGGAGAAATGGCCTCAGGCTGCCAAGGCCCTGATTGAGTTCAAGCGGTTAAAGCAGAACACAGGCCCGGTCCCCTACGCTCGGCCGCGCGCCGATCTGCAACTCGCGCACATCTATAGGCGGCTCGCTGAATCCGCAGAGGACACCAGCCCGGCAACGAACCCGGTCCAGATTGCCAAGTGGCACCAATTGGAATTCGAACACCTGGGTGCCGCGCTCGGCACGTCGGTGCTGGCCGCACACCCGGGATGGTTGGAGGAGATCGACGCAGAGGATTTCATCAGATTCAAGGACGCGGGACTCGAGATCGCCCAAAGAAAAAAGGAAGAGAACGACGACGAGTACGTGGGCTACCGCAAACCCGAGGAGTACTTCACCCACGCCTTGTCCCTCAACCCCAAGAAGACCCAGGAGTGGAAGGAGGAGTGGGGCCAGATCGGCGCCGCATCCCTGAAGGCTACCGGGCACAGGCTGCCCAAACTCATGGCCTCCATGCAAACCCAGGGCCGCTCCATGCCCAACGTCGATGTCGGGCCCTGGGCTCTCCTGCAGCTCGCCGAAGATCACCTACAGAGGGGGAACCCGACTGCGGCCATGACCGTAGCCCGTGAGCTTCTCGAGACATACCCACACCTTCTACCTGCACTGGACGTCCTCATACGCAGCCAGTTGGTGCGCGGATCCAGAGAGGAAGTACTGGACGAGATCCTTCTGCGCATCCAACTCGTGGGTGGGGACTCCACC
This sequence comes from Planctomycetota bacterium, assembly GCA_002720975.1. GTDB lineage: Bacteria > Planctomycetota > UBA1135 > UBA1135. The sequence goes on from PBIX01000086.1 coordinate 21,828, forward strand.
TCGTCAGGGTTCCTCGATCGTGTTGGCGCGCAAGAGCTTCCCCCGGATCAACGTAAACGCCTCATACTCCAAGACCCTTCCAACCGGGGTCGAATCGAGGTTGCGCAACATCTCCTGGAGGCGGAACAGCCGGCCCGGGCCCTGGTCGCTCTCACCCCCCAGCTTCTACCCGATGCCAAGGAAGGGGAAGAGCCCACATGGGAGACCCTCTCCCCCACCCTGCAGCTCCTCCGCGCACGGGCACTTGGAGATCTGGGCCGCTATGAGGAGGCCTCCACCATCTGGACAACGCTGCTGGACAACCCGGTACTGGGGCCCGAAGCACTGGTCTTCCTGGTTGAAGCTCAGCTCGGTTCCGGCCAGGGCGATGCGCTCGAGCCCATGGTGACCCTGCTGCTGGATGCCTTGGCACGACTCACTCCCGGCGGCCGCATCGCCGCCCTCCGGGTGGCCGATCACTTGTTGGCAGGTGGCCAACCGGCTCTGGCCGAACGCCTGCTGAACGGCATGGACGCGGTACCAGACCTGCGCGGCGGCGACATCCTTGAGCGCCTGGCCCTCGGTGCCGCCCAACGGGGAGACACCCAGGCCCTCGAGTTGATCCTTGAACGTGCTGAGGCGTTCTTGTCCAACGGCGGCGCAGAGACGATCCGAATCCTCTACGCCATCGAGAATCGCCTCTGGCCCCAACTACCCTCCCTGGTGGCCGCCCTGCGGGCCAGCGACTTCCAGCCCAACCCACTCTCGCACACCATTCTATGCCTGCTCGAAGAGCGCCTTGAAACTGGGTGGGAACAAGCGCGATCGGGTGCAGATGCGCACCCGCAATCCGGCCTCTGGGCCATTGTTCAAGGTGCCGCCCAGTCCCTGATGGACGCCCCGATCTCCCTCTCCGGCTCCATGGGCAAGACCGGCGAGGCCGACATGGCCGTGTTCCTGCGCGGAACCGAAGGAGCGAGGCAGGATCCCCGTGCTGCTCTGGGACTGCTCCTGGCCATCGAACGTCAAGGCTGGGCCACGTGGGCCCTTCCGCGCCTCTTGGAGATGGGACAGAAGGGCGGTGGTGTCCTCTGGCCCACCTACCTGGGCGGTCGCGCCCACGACTCCCTCGGCCAGCTGGAGCAATCTCAGAACCTCTATACGCTTCTCACAGAGAGCTATCCGGGGTTCATCCCGGGATGGATCGGCCTCGAGGATCAGCAACTGGCTATTACCGGCTCCCCCATCTCCGATGAAGTCATGGCTGTCCGCGCGAGGCGCTCGCGCATCCCTGGAAGGAAAGGGGGCGGCGACAGCCTGGAGGAGGCCCTGAACGAAGCCGGTCGCCTGCACCTGGCCGGCAAGAACAAACAGGCCATCAAGGGTCTCACAGAAGCCCTGGTCCCGGGCGGCGAGAACCAGGGCGATGCGCGCACCTTCCTGGCCCGCCTCCTCCACAGCCAGGGCTCGTACTCTCAGGCGGCAGTCGAATACGCTCTTGCTCTGGTCTCCGTGCCTTCCAATCCGGGCCATCCCCTCCTGAAGGAGTACCTGAATACTCTCCAACGGGCTTCCGACGAGAACCTGCCCGACGAGGCGCGCATCGACCTCGCGAGTCTCGAAGTCCTGCTCAATGCGCAGGCCCTGCACTTCCCGAGCGACCCCCTCGTGCCCTATGAGCAGGCGCGACTTGGGCTCCGACTTGAGAACCGCAACCCCGCTCTGGCATCCGATCTGGTGAGCACACTCTTCACGCAGTTTCGCAAGGCGACACGCCAGACCCCGCTCAATGACCTACGTGCTGGATCCGCAGGTGATTGGGCCCGGCTCCTGACGCGGGTCCGTCCTGACCTGGCCCTGGAGTTCATCACAGCCGACCTGGAGGTCCACCCCGGTGACATCGACCTCTGGCACAACTATGCCGACCTGCTCGCTGTTCGTGGAGAGTTCGCCGAGGAGCGCGCCTTGCGTGAAGCCCTCGTGCGCATGTGCCCGGAAGCGGGCGCCCTGCAGGACCTTGCATGGATCCTGCTACGCATGGGGTCGCCCCTCCGACTGGTGAACTCCTACCTCTTGAAGGCGCAGCAGGCTGGAGGGTCTTCATCACAATCAGCACTTAACGATCGTGCCAACTTCATACGCAACCTCGCCAACATCAACCGTGCCGACGGGCGTGGCGTAGACCGCGGGGCTCTGCGCAACCTGCAGAAATTGTGGGCCAGGCGTGAGAAGCTCAGAACCGTGGATCTACCCATTCTTGGGAAGCAGTACGCCCTGGGCCTGCTCAGGCATGGAGAACAAGACGACCTCGCCGCGCTCCCACAGGTCTTGACGGAATTGCGCTCCCTTCCCCAGTGCGATCCGTACACGCGAGAGTTGGCGGTCGCCCTCGAAGGGCTGAGCCGGTGAACGGCCCCAGGCGCAAAGCGTAGCAGCGTACTCTGGTTAGCCTATCGCGCCCCACTGCGCCTACACCCCCAACACCTCGCGCATCGTTCCAAAGCGGAAGGTTGCGAGCAACTTCTCCAGGCGAGGTTGGCTCCTGTCGAGGTTCAGGTAGTGCCGCCAGGCCTTCATGAGAGGAGCCGGTACCCGTGGTTGCTCGGGATCGAATTCCCAGGGGTGCAGATACAGTGCACCGGGCCTCCCCAGCCGTGCCAGCGCTGCGCGATGCAGCCTCCCGGGTAGCAGACGGAAGTACCCCCCGCCCCCAACGGGCCAGTTCCGTCCGAAGCATCGGAAGGTCGCCACCGGAAACTCCGTCACCGGACCAGCTGGGGTCTCCACAACCGAAATGCCGGGCTCAAAGTTTGGCATGCCATACACCGGGTGGCGAACAGGGTGGATACTCGAGTCATAGAGGTACCCACGTGCGGCCAGAGCCTCCATGGCCCAGAACGTCTCATCGGTAAGGGTAAATGTGGAGGCGCGGAATCCGACGGGACGTGGGGCACCGGCCGCCATGATCGCCTCCTCCGCTCGAGCCAGGTGGTCCTCGATTCCGTCCCGCCCCACCTCCCACAGGAAGCGATGGTCGTAGCCGTGACTGGCCACCTCATGGCCCAACTCATGACAGCGGCGCACCAGGTCCGGGCGACGCTCGGCCACCCAGCCGAGGAAGAAGAAGGTCGCCCGGGCATCGTGGCGCTTGAGGGTCTCCAGGATGCGATCCATGCCCACGTCAAGGCGGCTGGATACGCCCTCCCAGGTCTCCATGGGGAATCGTTCCCGCAGGTTTGCCACGTGAAAGTACTCCTCCACGTCGAAGGACAGGGCGTGCTGCGGCTTGAGGCTCAAGAGAGGCCCTCCACAGCAGCGAGGACACGCCGCGCATTGCCACGCCAGGTCAGGTCGCGCGCCACGAGAGTCTCCCGTGCGCGCTCCCCCATCCGGGCGCGCAGGTCCGCGTCGCTCACCAATGCAGCGAGAGCCGCGCACAGGCCGTCTACGTCCCCAGGGCTGAACAGGAGCGCCTCCTCGCCAGGGGTGAGGACCTCCCGCAAGTTGGGCTGATCCGGCGCCACGCTGGGCAGGCCAGCGGCCATGTACTCGTGCAGCTTCAAAGGGGATGCATAGGGGTTGATGGCAGGCACCAGGCCCACATCAAAGGCGGGCAGAAGCGCGGGAATCTCAGAGTGGGCACGCGGACCCACAAAGTGCACGCGCTCCGCAACACCTCGCGCTTGCGCCTGCCGGCGTAGCTCCTCCTCGGCCGGACCTTCACCGATCAACACAAGGTGTGCGTCCACCAACTCCCTGGCCCCCAGGCGATCCACCACCAGGTCCAGCCGATGCCAGGGCCGGTAGTATCCCACGAACCCCAGCACAGGGCCCGTCACGGCCTCAATCCCAAGCGCCTTCCGAGCACCGGCAGGGTCGGGGTCTGCGTAGGACTCGGGGTGCACCCCGTTGGGTGTCACAAACAGCCGCTCTTCAGCGACCCCCATCTCCTTCAACATATCAGCCAGCACATGGGTGACCACGCACACCCTGTCCGCCTCCTGGAACGTCCAACGCTCGGTTCGGTTCGCCAAGCGTGGAAAGGAGAGTCCCCGGGTCTTTGAGAGCTCCAGCACCATGGGTGAGTTCACCTCCAACACCATGGGCACGCCCAACCTCCTCGAGGCGGAAACACCCGAGGTGTTCCCAAAGGCATAGCGTTCGTACAACAACTGCGCCTTGAACTCCTCCCCCGCTCTGATCAGGCGACGCCGGGCAGGAACCGAGTAGGCGTACTCAGCCAATTCGCGTGCAAAGCGTGGCAGGCGGCCCAAGGCAGACCAGGCACCCGATCCTCCCGAGTCCGGTTTCGGTTGCGGCGCGGACCCCGTTCGCCGAACCAGAGCCTCCTCGTGAACCTCGTGACCCTCGGCCCTGAAGGCCTCGATAAGAGACCTGATGTGAACGGCCTGACCGTCCTCGGCTTGGGTTCTATGGTGGTACAGGATCCTCAAACTACCCCCTCGCCAGGCTGTTCAACACAGCCTCCAAGGTATCGGTCGAGCACTCCCAAGTCAGTCCCTCAACCAGCGTTCGTAGGGAATCCCCTGCAGGGGGGGTTGCCAGTAGCTCGCCGAGCCGGCGGCCCAACGCCTCGGGGTCACGGCTATCAAGCAGCATGTGCGAGTCCCCCAACACCTCTGCGGTACCACCAGCTGCCGTGGCCAGCACAGGGCGCCCACAGGCCAGGGCCTCGAGCACAACGTTTGGCCGGCCCTCGCGGGTGGAGGTCAGCAGCAGCAGGTCTGCAGCGCCGTAGTACAACGCCAACAGCTCGGGAGCGACTTCTCCAACGCAGCGGACACGCCCCTCCAAACCCCGCGCACGGATCGCCTCGCGCACCGAGCCCTCCAGGGGCCCTGAGCCCACAAAGATCAATTGAGCGCCTGCCGGAGCCCCAGAGGCAAAGACCTCCAACGCCAGCAAGGGATCCTTGCGCCCGATCAGGTGCCCGACGACGAGGACCAGGGGGCCCTCCCCGCCCATCCCCAGTTGCTCGCGGCACTCGCTTCGCTTGCGCGGAAAGAACCGTGTGTGGTCTACGCCGTTGGGGATCAGAACTCCATGGTGCGAAGCACCAGCACTCTGACCAAGGTGGTCCATCACGCTCACGAGGTCCTGGCTCACAGCCGACCAACCAGAGGCAACCGCCAGGTACTTGCTCAACACGCTGCCCAGGTTGGCCTCTCCCGACACTTCGAGAACGTCACTGCCTCGCCCGTTGATGAGACACGGCAAACCCTCAGCGTGGCACAGGGGCGCGAGAGCGGCGGCGGGCCAGGCGTAGTCACACACCACGACGTCCGGGCCGTCCATCTGCCTCCACGCGGCCCGCGCAAAACGGCGGGCATTCTGAATCGGGCGGCCAGGGAGGTGTAGGTAACGTGGACGGTGCACGGCCAGTGTCCCACGGGTCTCGCGCGCGGGCATCGCGCGAATTGCACCCCACTCCCCACCCACCAGCGGGGGCGCGTAGGGCTGTGGATGGACCACCTGGACGCTGTGACCGCGTGCTGCCAGTGCCTGCCAGCGGCGCTCGGCAAAGATCCCCCTGTGTGGCAGACCAGGGCTTGGGAATAGAGATGTAGCGACACATAACCGCAACGGGGCCGTGCTCATGCGGCCAACCTCTTCACTCCGTGCCGCTGCCGCCAATGTTCCAGCACGAGCAGGCTCCACAGCAGGCGCCCGTGATCCCGACGACCCGAGTGATGCTCTTCAGCCAGACGCTGCAGCGCACCAGGCACAAACCACTCTTCGGGGAGTCCGCGTAGGGCCTGGTCCAAGGCTCCCGCCAGGGGGCCCCTCAGCCAAAGAGCCAGGGGCGTGTCGAAGCCACGCTTGGCACCATCGAGCACTTCAGGGCTGAGCCGGGAACGCAACGCCTCGCGCAGTCGATGCTTGCCGCGTCCCCCCTGCACCTTCTCCTGAACGGGCAGATTGGCGAACCGCCCAACGAAACGGTGGTCGAGGAGAGGGACGCGCACCTCAAGGGACACGGCCATGGAAGCCCTGTCGACCTTTGCCAGGATGCAGTCCGGCAGATTGGTGTGGAAGTCTGCGTATTGGGCGCGGTACAGGGAGCAGTCCACTGCCGGCCGTCGATAGTGCTCCTCGAAAGCATGGAAGGGATCGTGATCCTTCAGAGCATGGACCAGGTCCGGATGGAGGAGGGCCACAACCTCCTCGCGGGAAGCCTGGCTGACGCTGTTCCAGTAGGACCGGCCCGGCTCACCACCCAGGTGGGAGAGAAACGTCTTGGCACGCAGGGGGCGCGGAGCCCAATCCAGCTTGGGGTAGGCGCGCCCCAATGCCCCAGCCATGGCCCGGCCGCCTCGGCCCAGGTTGGCACGCACGCGGTTCTCGGCGAGATCGTGAACATAGCGTCGATAACCAGCGAAGGTCTCATCCCCACCATCTCCGGACAGCGCCACGGTCACGTGCTCGCGCGCCATCTTCGAGACCAGATAGGTGGGAACCGTAGAGGGGTCCGCATGGGGCTCATCAAAGAACCAGGGCAGTGTCTCTGTGGCCAGGGTGGGATCGGCGTGGAGGATCTCTGCGTGTTGAACCGCCCCCAGAGACGCCGCGGTGGCGCGCGCCGTGTCCAACTCGTTGTGACTGCGCTCCTCGAATCCCACGCTGCAGACGATGGGTGCCTGGCCAAGGGCCCGGGCCATGGAGTCCACCACGGCACTGGAGTCGACGCCACCAGAGAGAAAGCCGCCCAAGGGAACCTCCGACTCCAGCCGGTCGGCGACCGAACCGTCCAGAGCGGCAAGGACCTCGTCCTGGGTGGCCGCATCCCGCAAGCCGTCCGTGGGCAGGTCCCAGAAGCGTCGCAGCTCGGCCCCCTGGCTCAAGGACCAGCTGAGGGTATGCCCCGGAAGGAGTCGCTGGATACCTCCCCAGGCGCTGTGAGGTCCGCCAACGTAGCCTTGCACAAGGTAGTCCAGGAGAGCCTCGGGACGTGCTTCCCGGGGAAGGACCTCGCTCGCCAGGATGGCCTTCGGCTCACTCCCCCAGAGGAAACCCGCAGGCGTGTCCGCCCAATACAGGGGCTTGATCCCCAAGCAGTCGCGGCCCAGCAGGATTCGTGGTTGGCCCTCCTCTCGCCAGTCTGCAATGCAAAAGGCGTACATGCCCACCAGATCCTCCACCAGGGCTCGCCCCTTTTCACGGTAGAGGTGCAGGATCGTCTCGATATCGGAGGAGGTACGGAACACGGCCCCCCGACTCTCCAGGTCAGCCCGCAGTGCACGGTGGTTGTAGATCTCACCGTTGCCCACCACCGCCAGGAGACCGTCCGCGGACTCGATGGGTTGCTGACCACCTTGCACATCAATGATCGACAGGCGACGAAAACCCATGCCGATGGGTCCGCGCAGAAGCGTCCCTTCCTCGTCCGGTCCACGGTGGACCAGGCTCGCGTTCATGCGCGCCAGACAGCCCGCATCGAGGCCCGCAGCGCCCGGACGCCTAAAGAAGCCCGTATGGCCACACACGCGCGTCAACTACCCCGCTGGGGTTGCAGGGGTGTACGGAACCGGCTCGACCTGTCGGGCGTCCGCCCGAAGCCCCGGGAGGGCCGCAGGCTCAGATCCCCGCGCCGCCCGACCCTATTCCGAGCGGGGTACTTTGCTTCGTTTTCCATTTCCTGACGCGCGACGTGCCCGAAGACCATCACGATAGCCACGTAGTGGTAGATAAGATCGAAGTGTGCACGGTTCAAGAACACGCTACCCAGAACAAACGTACCGAGCGCCGCTTCAAACATGGTGCAGTAGGACAGGATCCAACTGGAGTGGTATCTACGCCTGGCCTGCTTGCGGATCGTCCACACGTCCCAAACCGAGAGAGCAATCAACAACAGATAGAGGGTGAATGCGATCGTCCCACATTCGGCCCAGATCTGCAGGTAGCTGTTGTGAGCCACAATCACCCCTTCGCCCGCCAGGATCTCAGGCGTCGGGTGCGGGTCGTACTCGGCGTAGTTCTGCTGGAAGCGGCCGAAGCCCACCCCCCAGACCGGGTTTGCCTGCACCATGCGCAAGGCAATACCCCAGGCGCGGAGTCGACTGGCCGCTGACCCCTCAGTCTCGTAGTCCTTGATGGAGTAGATGCGCTCCTTGTACTCCTTCGGCGCAAGGGCCAAGACCGCGATGGCACTCAAACCCACCAGGGTCATTCCGACCAGGCGACGGTGAGAGCGCCAGACGAGGATGGTCATACAGAACGCCAGGGCCACCGTCCCACCCCTTGAACGGGTCAACACCACGGCAATCATGGTCAGCGGGATCATCAACATGACCCCCTTACTGAGGATGGCACGCTTCTCGGATGTTCCCAGGTGCAACAGCAACGGAATCGACATGGCGAGGGCCAGGGCGAAGTCGTTGTTGTCCTCGATCATGCCGCCGGGGCCACGCTTGATGTATACGTCGCCCAGCTTGACGATACCGGCCACGCCAGCCTTCACTCCGTAGAAGGCGAAGCACATCGCAATCACCCAGATCAGTATTCGCAACTGCTCGCGCGAGCGAACAATGGCGGTGGTGAAGATCGCGACGCCCATGATCTTGACGTAGTCGACGAATCGACTCACATCGGCGGCCTCCCGACCCTCCGCCAGGAGCAGGTGCCCCGTCCCAACGACCACGACCAGGAGCACCATGATCATGGTGCGCCAATTGACCATGGGTGGGGTCTTCTCCTTGGACAACAGGTAGCCCCCAAAGGTCATGATCGCAATGTAGAAGGACCAGCGTTGATCCCGGGCAAACCCCCAAGCCAGATCCTGCAGCCGCATGTAGGCCAACACGGAGAAGAACAAGAGGCCCACAAAGGGCTTCTTGAAACTCAAGGGCATGGCCCCCAAGCAGATCAGCGTGACGAGGATGTCGCGCATGGGCGGGACTCAGTCGAGACGTCGAGCGCTACTCAAAGGCTCGCCGGAAACTCTCGAGGGACATGCGCAGATCATCCGCCAGAAGGCTCTGGTTGACCTCCCAGGCATAGGTGATGAAGCCCAGGGCGCCTACCAGGAGAATCGTGGTGCCCCCGATCAGGAGGCGCGCCAGGCTGGCTCGACGGCGCTCACGGGACGTCACGATGGTGTTGACCGTTCCAAGAACAGGCACGACCATCACGCGGGTGATATCATTCACCGTTCGGAAGCAGTTGCGACCGTATTCGGCCAAGAAGGCTCCGCCGAGACCCAGGGCAAGCCCCAGGACGGCGCTACCCAGGATGATCAGAGGAACGCTGGGCTCCGTCGGGCGCGTGGGAAGTTCAGCCTGCCGAAGGATGTTGAAAGGATTGCCCGCGGCGCTCTTCATCTCCGTCCACTCCACTTCCTTGCGGGTGAATTCATCCTCGGCCTGAGCAAGGTTGGCGTTGACGCGCAAGCGCTCGGCCTGGAGGTCGTGAAGCTCCTGATAAATGGTCTGCAGTTCACGCGTACGGGCCTCCGTGTCGCGCAACTTCACATCCAAGCCCTCGACCTTCGCGACCATGCGTGCCACGTCTAGTTCAGCGACACGCAACTCATCACCCTTCTTGAGCTTCAGCGCGTTTTGCTGCATCTCGGGAGGCACAACACTGCCAGAGAGCGCACCCGTCAAGAGAGCCAACTCTTCCTTATATCCCTTGATGCGGTCCTGGATCAGCACAAATTGGGAGTGTCCGGGCCTATACCCCTGCGTTGTCAGCAGCAGCTGGTCGTCTTGCACCTTGCCCTGCAGCATCTCTACCCGGCTCTGATAGGTCTGGCCTGCAGTGGTCGCCTGAAACGGAACCATGTCCGCCATCTTGGAGTAGGCATCCTCCAACTCCACCACCTCCTCCCCCCGGAGCACGAGAGCCCTCGCGACCTTCTCGCGCTCTTCCCGCAAGGAGAGCAACTCATCGAACTCTGGGGCCAGAGGCCGATCGCCCCAGGCAACGGTATCCCAGGGGGGAATGCCATACTGCTTGTGCTTTGTGGAGAGAGCGTTCGAGATCTCATCCAGGCGGTTCTGCATCTGCCCGCGACGTTCACGCAGTTTCTCGTAGGCACTCTCTGTAGCCCTACGACTGGCTTCGAGCACCTCCTCCTGCCACAAGCGACTGATCTCCCCCGTGAATCTCAGCGCCTTGACAGGGTCGGTATGCGCGAAGGAGATCGTGACGATCTGCTCCTTGACCGATGAGCCCAGAACAGGAGAGCTCACCGAGAGGTTGTCGATCGTGCGCTCGAGGAATTCTTCCTTCTCGATCTTGGTCAACGCGGCCCAAGGCCAGCGAAGTGACTCGATCACGGCCTTGACGCGCTTGGGGGCACGGATCACATGGGAGGCCACCTGCCCACCTGTAGTGCTTCCCTGCTGGCGATCACGGCCCCCCACGTCCCGCACCATGACAGCCTCCCGGGACACGTACTTCTTGGGCACGAGAAACGCAAAACTCGTCCCCAGTGCCAGGCACAGGCTCAGGGGGACAAGCAGCCACCCGATGCGCTTGCGCACAACGCGTACGACGTCTTCAAGTTGACTGGTGGACTCGACTTCAACAGGCATGAATCAAATTGCTCCTAGAAGCCCCCAAATAGGCCATTGCCGCCAACCCCTGCCCCGCGCCCGCGCCCGCGCCCGCGGCCGCGCCCGCGCCCGAAACCGAAGATAGGCCCGAGGGCACCCCGCAGAAGTTGCTGAACGGGAAACAAGAGGTCGTCAATAAAGTAGGCAAACTCAGCCAACATCGTGGCTGGCACAAAAATGATGTCGTACTCCTGCACCTGCATGTTGAACGTCATGTCTGCACGGTCAAGCATGTCGTTGATGTTGATGGTGAAGACGACCGGATCGATCGGGTCGGGGCGCATCAGTCGCACGCGCCCAAGGTTGGCACTGTTCTCGGCCGGACCGGCCTTCATGACAGCCTCGAAGACTGTCAGGTCACCAGGATGCTTGACCTCGCCCTCCTTGCGCACTTCCCCGAAGATGAAGTACTTCTTGCCCTGGGTCTTGATCTGGACAACGATGTTCGTGTGTTCGTAGTAGGCGCTGTAGCGCTCCTGCAGGACGGCCTCGATATCGGAGCGTGTGAAGCCAGCCACGTGCACAATGCCCACCTCGGGCATCAAGATCGTGCCGTCGATATCCACCTTCTGGGTGCCCGAGATCTCAGTGGGATGCAAGACATCCTGATACTGAACGGAGTCCCCCACCGTGGCGTAGTTCTCCTCTTCGGCGTTGCCGTAGTACTTCTTTCCGAACCCATAGTGGTTCAGGTACTGCAGAGCTCGCTTGTTGGGCGCTGTCTGACAGGCCCCCAGGAGAAGGAGAAGGGCCAAGAGGCCAAGGGAGCGGAGGCTGGGCATGGGGAATGAGTGCGGAAAGGGACGGGTCCGTGATCTAGCTATCGGCAGGGGAACCCCTGAGGTTGACCCCTGCACTGCAGGCTTCTGGGGCGCCTGCCCGATTGTCAGTGGGCCAAGGCCCCTGCCTCAGATGACTTTGGGATGCCGCGGGGCCATTTGCCAGCATGGAGAGCACTCTCAGGGCCGAAAAGGCGTCCGATGGGGCCTCCCCCCCCCACCAAGGGCCTGGAGGGCCTCTCTAGGCCTTGGAGGCCCCGTACTGGGTGTCGTAGTAGGCTCGATAGGCCCCCTCACGAACGCGCGCCAGCCAGTCCTCGTTCTCCCTGTACCACGTGATGGTCTTCGGAAGGGCCTCGTCGAAGGTAAATCGGGGCTTCCACCCCAATTCCCGCTCGATCTTGCCAGCGTCGATTGCATAGCGCCGATCATGGCCCGGGCGATCCGTCACGTATTCGATCAGGCTCTCGGACTTGTCCAGTGCACCCAGGATGGCGCGCACGATCTCCAGGTTCGGATACTCGTTGTGGCCGCCGATGTTGTAGACCTCGCCAAACCTCCCGCGCTCGAGCACGGCCAAGATCGCCTCGCAATGATCTTGAACGTAGAGCCAGTCCCGCACCTGCATTCCATCACCGTACACGGGCAGGGACCGATCCTCCCTGGCATTGGCGATCATGAGTGGAATCAACTTCTCCGGAAACTGAAACGGCCCGTAGTTGTTGGAACAACGGGTGATGAGTGCTGGGAACCCATGTGTCTCCCGAGCGGCGCGCACCAACAGATCACTGCTGGCCTTGGACGCACTATAGGGAGAGTTGGGAGCCAAGGGCGTGTCCTCCGTGAAGAACCCACTGCTGCCCAAGGTGCCATAGACCTCGTCGGTTGAAACATGCAAGAAGCGCTCCACCCCCCGATCCCGCGCCACGTCAAGCAACACCTGAGTCCCCATGACGTTGCTGCGCACAAAGGGCTGGCCGGATTGGATCGAACGGTCCACGTGGCTCTCGGCGGCGAAGTGCACCACGCTGACGGCCCCCTTCCCGGCGGCATCGAAAGCCTGCTCCACGTCGTCTTGCACGGCTACGTCCCCGCGTACGAAGGTATAGCCCTCCCTGGCTTCGATGGCGGTCAGGTTCTCCAGGTTACCGGCATACGTCAGGGAGTCGAAGTTGATGATCTTCAACTCAGGTCTCTGCTCGGCCAGCATCAAGATGAAGTTGCTGCCGATAAAACCCGCGCCGCCCGTAACGATCAAGGTGTCGCTCATAGGTCTTCGTTTCCCAAGTAGGTCTTCAGGGCATCTTGCCAGTGAGCCAGGGGGCGCCCGCGCAGAGCGGCCAGGCGGCCGCAGTTCAACACACTATAGGCCGGGCGCGGGGCGGGACGAGGGAAGGCCGCACTGGTGCATGGCTCCACCTGCACTCCCTCCACTCCTGCATACTCCAGAGTAGCGCAGGCCACGTCGTACCAGCTGGCCTGCCCCTCGCATGCGGCATGAAGGATGCCCACAAAAGGGGCCATCAGGACGTCCCACAGGGCCGGGGCCAACTCCAGGGTGGAGGTGGGCGAACCCACCTGATCCTCCACAACGCTGAGCTCCTCCCGCTCCGTCGTCAGGCGCAGCATGGTGCCCGGAAAGTGGTTCCCCCGGGGACCGTAGAGCCACTGAGTGCGCACGATGCGTGTGCCGGCGGGGTGGGCTGCCATGGCGGCCTGCTCGCCGGCCAGTTTGGTGCGACCGTAAGCCCCCAAGGGCGAGGTGGGTTCATCCTCGCGGTAGGGCTCCGATGCGCTTCCGTCGAAGACGAAATCCGTGGAGACAACAAGGAGGGCCACGTCTTCCTGGGCACACTGCCGGGCGAGGACATCGCATGCCGTGGCATTGACGCGCAGGGCCAGTTCTTCGTTGCTCTCGGCATCGTCAACAGCTGTGTAGGCCGCACAGTGGATGACTCCTGTGAATGGGCCGTGCTCATCGAACAAGGCCGCCACGGACTGAGCGTCAGCCAGATCCACCCCGCTGGCATCCACGCCGTGTGCTTCCTTGAGGTCGGTACCGACGACACCCACCCCATCAGGTGCGCACAGGAGCACCTGACTCCCGAGCATGCCCGCCGCACCGGTCACCAGAACTCTCGTCTGCGGCGCACGGAGTCCCTCAGCCTCGTGCTTGTCCATGGGGCCGTCGGTCATGGCTCGCAGTCAGTCCTTGTGATTGGCCCCACCCTGGGCCACCCGGGTGGCCGCGGAGTAGAGTGACTCAAACGTACCGGCATCCGTCCACCACCCCTCCATCACGTCGCAGGTCATGCTGCCCTGGTCGATGTACCAGTTGTTCACATCCGTGATTTCCAACTCACCGCGCTCGGAGGGCTTGAGTTCATCGATGATGTCCCAGACCTGGCCGTCGTACATGTAGATGCCGATAACGGCCATACGGGAGACGGGCTCGGAGGGCTTCTCAATGATGCGCAGCACCTTCCCATCTACCACCTCGGCCACGCCGAAGCGCTCGGGGTCGTCCACTTCCTTGAGGAGGATCTTGGCCCCCTCACCCTGCTTCCGGAAAGCAGCCACTGGCGCAATGATGTTCTTCTCGATCAGGTTGTCACCCAGGACGACGCAGACCGAGTCGCCCTGAGCCCAGTGCCGGGCCAACCCCAGAGCCTCCGCAATACCTCCCTCACCTTCCTGATAGGTGTAGTTGAGGTGCTTGAGGCCGAACTCCTTGCCATTGCCCAAGAGGGACAGGAAGTCACCGGACTTGCGCCCGCCCGTGACGATCATGATGTCGTCGATACCCGCATCGACGAGGGTCTGGATCGGATAGTAGATCATCGGCCGGTCATAGACCGGTAGCAGGTGCTTGTTGGTGATCTTGGTGAGAGGAAACAGACGCGTTCCCAGGCCACCGGCGAGGATGACACCCTTCATGGACTTGAGTCGGGGGTTAGCGGGGGAGGAATGGAGCCTGAAGGCTCCACGGGAGGAGGTCAGACCTTACACGATCGGCACGTCCTCTGCCGCAGGAGGAGCCGCCCCCGGACCATCGAGATACCAAGCCAGGAAGCTCTCCAATCCCGCCCGTACGGTCGTGCTCGGCCGATAGTCCAGCTCGGCCTGGGCGCGGGATATATCCGCAAAGGTCACGGGCACGTCGCCGGGCTGGTTGGGCTGGCGGTCCAGGACGGGCTCGCGACCGCAGACCTCACCGATCATCTGCACCAGCTCCGCAAGGGAGGTGGTCTGGGATTCCCCAAGGTTGTAGATCCCATAGCCAGCGCAATGGTCAATTGCCGCAACCACGCCAGCAACGATGTCGTCCACGTAGGTGTAGTCGCGGCGGGAGTCGCCATCCCCAAAGAAGGGGATGGGCTCGCCCTTGAGCACCAAAGCCACGAACTTATGGATCGCCATTTCAGGTCGCTGACGCGGACCGAAGACCGTGAAGAAGCGCAGGCAGGTGGTCGGGATATCAAACAGGTGGTGGTAGGAGTACGCGATCAACTCCCCTGCGCGCTTGGTGGCGGCGTAGGGCGACACCGGCCGGTGCAGCTCATCGGCTTCACAGAACGGCACCTTCTCATTGCCCCCGTACACACTCGATGAGCTCGCGAAGACGAACCGTGTCCCCGGGGCAGCGCGCAGGGCCTCAAGCAACACCATCGTGCCACGCACGTTTACGTCCTGATAGAGGAGAGGATCCTCCACAGATGGCCGTACGCCGGCCATGGCCGCCAGATGAACCAGCGTCTCGGGACGAAACTCCTCAAATAGTTTTCCCACCAGGTCGGCATCGCGAATGTCGCCCTCCACGATGCGCGCCCCCACCAGGGCGGCTGCGTTGGCGCGCTTGATCGCGGGGTCGTAGAAGTCGTTGAAGTTGTCCACTACGAGCAGTTCATCCCCGCGGGCGAGTAAGCGCTCACACAGGTGGGAGCCTATGAACCCCGCGCCTCCGGTCACCAGGATCCTCATGCTTGACAAACTCCGGTTTTCATTCGACGGTGACGCTCTTGGCCAGGTTGCGGGGCTTGTCGATGTCACAGCCCCTCAGTCGCGCGACGTGGTAGGCAAACAACTGCAACGGGATGGTATTCAGGATGGGCGAGAGCCACTCAAGGGTTTCGGGCACCGCCAGTGCCTCTTCGGTCGCGGTCAGGCTCTCAGGGTCGGACCCTACACAGACGACGCGCCCCCCACGCGCCTGGACCTGCTCCATGTTGGCCCGCACCTTGCCAGCGAGAGGCCCCGCCGCATTGATCACAAAAACGCTCATGCCCGAGTCAATCAGGGCGATGGGGCCATGCTTCATCTCACCCGCAGCATAGCCCTCGGCGTGCATGTAGGAGATCTCCTTGAGCTTGAGAGCTCCTTCGAGAGCCACGGGAAAATTAACCCCACGGCCCAAGAACAAGAAGCCGGTCTGCTCCATGTGACTACGCGCAAGGTGCTTGATGTCCTCGACGTATTCCTTGGTCAGCAAGGAGCCCATCTTCGATCTGAGGATCCGCAGTTCAGAGAGGACCTCCGCCGCGTCCTCCCTGGACAGACTCTCGCGAGAGCGTCCCAGGCGAACGGCCAGTAGCACAGCCGAGACGAGCTGGGCCGTGAAGGCCTTGGTGCTGGCAACGCCGATTTCAGGCCCGGCGTGGGTCAGCACCACGCCTTCGGACTCACGTACCTGGCTGGATCCGTCCACGTTGCAGATACTCACCAATCGCGCACCGTGCTTCACCGCCAATCGAGCGGCAGCCAGAGTGTCAGCGGTTTCACCGGACTGCGAGATACAGAGGGCCAGGGTGCCAGGCACAAGGCACGGTGAGCGATAGCGGAACTCCGATGCGAAGTCCACGTCCGTGGGAATCCCCGCAAGCCCCTCGATCAGGTAGGCAGCGATCTGGCCCGCGTGGAGTGCGGTCCCACACGCGATCACTTGGACACGCTGGACGTCCGCCAGCGTATCCCCTCCCAGACGCTCGTCTTCAAAATCCACATCATCGCCCGATGCCGCGATGCGCCCGAATGCCGTGCGCGCCAAGACATCAGGTTGCTCGAAGATCTCCTTGAGCATGAAGTGCGGCCAGTGGCCCAGTCCGGCCTCCGCTGAGTTGAACTCAACGGTGGTGGCCAGGCGTTCTGCAGGACGACCGTCCTTGTCCCAGATTTCAAAGCCGTTGGCCTGCAGCCTGCCAATGTCGCCATCGTCCAGGAACACGACTCGATTGGAGTGAGCCACAAGGGCCAGAATGTCAGAGGCCAGATAGGTCCCCCCTGGCGTCGAACAAAGGGCCAGAGGGGGACCCGACCGTGCACAGACCAGCTGATTGCGTCCCCCATGGCGATCGAGAACGGCCAAGGCGTAGTAACCCTCCAGGCGTCCGAGGATAGAGCGCACGGCCTCGACCAGATCGCCCGCCTCCTCCAGGGCGCGCTCGATCAGGTGCGCCAAGACCTCGCTGTCCGTGTCGGAACGGAAGGTGACCCCCGCGCTCTGGAGCTCAGCCTTGAGCTCGGTGTAGTTCTCGATGATTCCATTGTGGACGAGGGCCAGACGGGTGCCCGTGCCCCCATGAGGGTGCGCGTTGACATCGCTCGGCGGCCCATGGGTGGCCCAGCGGGTGTGACCGATCCCCGCACACAGGTCCTCTGCGTCAAAGTCCAGGGGCGTCTCTGCCAGGCGATTATCCAGGTTGGCTATGCGGCCCTCGGATTTGATGACCCGCACGCCCTGGGAGGTGCCATCCGCCAAGGCCAGCCCCGCACTGTCGTAGCCGCGATACTCCAGGACCCGCAAGCCGTCCAGCAGGACCGGTGTCACCGGCCCCGTCGCAAGAAAGGCACCCACTATCCCACACACGATCAGTCTCCTCCGCCCCCGAGGGAAGCCTCACCAAGGACCTTCGCCTGGAAGAACTCCAGGGTGCGGGCCAAACCGGTGTCGAGATCCACCTTGGGCTCCCAATCCAGCAGGGTACGCGCCCGGGTAATATCGGGCTGCCGCACCTTGGGATCATCCTCCGGGAGATCTTTGAACACCACCTCCGACTCCGCTCCAGTCAACTCGATGACCTTTTGTGCGAACTCCAAGATGGTCATCTCGGACGGGTTGCCGATGTTGACGGGGTAGACCTCCTCAGAATTCAGGAGTCGCCAGATCCCCTCCACCAGATCGTCCATGAAGCAGAATGAGCGGGTCTGGCCGCCATCACCGAACACCGTCAAGGGGTTTCCTTTCAACGCCTGGGACATGAACGCCGGGAGGGCGCGGCCATCGTTGAGGCGCATGCGCGGCCCATAGGTATTGAAGATGCGCACGATGCGGGTGACCACTCCGTGGTAGCGGTGGTAGGCCATGGTCATGGCTTCCGCGAAGCGCTTCGCCTCGTCGTACACACCCCGTGGTCCAACCGGGTTGACGTTGCCCCAGTAGTCCTCTGATTGGGGATGCACGAGCGGGTCGCCATAGCACTCGGATGTCGACGCCAGCAGAAACCGTGCCCCCTTGGCCCTGGCGAGCCCCAGGACCTTATGGGTCCCCAGGGATCCCACCTTGAGGGTCTGGATCGGCAACTCAAGATAGTCGATGGGGCTCGCGGGAGAGGCAAAGTGCAGGATCGCGTCCAGTTCACCGGGTACGTCGATGTACTCGGTCACGTCATGCTCCTCGAAACGGAAGGCCGGGTCCGTGAAGAGAGCCTCCACGTTGGCCAGATCCCCGGTGATAAGATTGTCCATGCAGATCACATTCCAGCCTTCGGCCAGAAAGCGCTCGCAGAGGTGGCTGCCGAGGAACCCGGCACCCCCGGTGATCAGAACTGTCTGACGCGTCACTTGTCGTCCTCCGTGCCGGAATCCTCAGACGAATCATCGGAGTCCTCAGCCTCAGCCTGACCAGTGTCGGGCACCACGTCGGGCACCACGTCGGGCACCACCTCGGGCACCACGTCGGGCACGACAGGGGGCGCTGCGACCGGGTCCGGCGCCACCGCTGGAGCGGCGGTCACGAAGTCATCGATCCAGGCCTCTTGCCCCTTTTCAAGGCGCAAGCGCAAACCATGGCCCACCACCTCGTTCTTGCCGGTAGCGCGAATACGCACGCCCTTGCCCCGCGGCGTGAGTACGACATCTCCCCGGAACGAGAGTTGCCGATCCACGTCCGTCTGGGTCTGGAATCCCGGATCCTCCTCGCGCGGAGCCACCCCCCCCTCAAGGATGGGAAGGTCTATCACATCGCCAGGACTCAGTTGAAACTGTTCATCCAGGTACGCCAACCGCCCCATGCGCTTGGAGCGGTTGCGAACGCGAAGGATATCCTCGCTCTCGTGCTCAATCACAAACGGTCCCTTCTCCGCATCCAGGATGGCTCCCCCGGGAAGTCGTACCTGCTGGCCCGTTTCCGGAAAGTGGACCACGGCGGTCTCGACCTCGTGCAAGAAGAGCACGGGCTCATCGCGACTCGGGGAACCTATGACGCCGGTGCCATGGCCGATGAGCAGCACCGAGGCGCCGCCTCCGAGGATGATCTCCGCACGCCCCCCTGCCCCACAGAACACCCAGGAGCCCGCATTCAATCGCGCCTGTTTGGCATAGAAGTACAGGGGAAAGTTGGCCGACTGCCCGGGTCGGCGCACGTGAACAGGATCGGCGATGCGCACAACGAGAACCTCCTCGGGGCCCGCCGGATACTCGGACGTCGTCCCCGGGGGCAAGGGATCCACGGCCGCCACCATGGGCCCCGCATAGCGTTGGGTGCTGACATTACAGCCCGAAAGAAGAACGAGCAGGGGGACGGTCCGAAAGAGTGCTCGAGCTGGACTTGAGTTCATGGGGCTCACGGGGTGAAGGGGTGCACCGAGCTAGGGGTGGGAACCAAATGTACGCTCCACGAAGTTCGTATCGTGAAGACCTGCGAGAAAGTCCGCGTGGGACAGGACCTCGCGCTGGAAAGAGATCGTGGTGTGCGGCCCCTCCACGACGAATTCATCCAGAGCACGAATCATGCAGCGAATGGCCTCATCGCGCGTGGGTCTGTGGACGAGCAGTTTCGCAATCATGGAGTCATAGTTCGGTGGAATCGAGTACCCACTGTAACAGTGACTGTCGACGCGCACCCCGGGCCCCCCGGGGGGTACAAATGCGACTACTCGGCCCGGGGAGGGCATGAAGCCCTTGGCCGGGTTCTCCGCATTGATACGGCATTCGATGGCGTGCCCCTGATTTCGAATATCCCTCTGCTTGATCCACAGGGACTCACCCGAGGCAATGCGCAGCTGAGCCGCGATCAGGTCGACGCCGGTCACCAACTCCGTCACGGTGTGCTCGACCTGGATACGTGCGTTGACCTCGATGAAGTAGAAGGAACCGTCCTGGTCCAGAATGAACTCGACCGTACCCGCGTTCTTGTAGTTCGAGGCCTTGGCCAGCCTCACCGCGGCGGCACACATCCCCTTGCGCTGCTTGGGGGTCAGCGTCGGCGAGGGGGACTCCTCGATCAGCTTCTGGTGGCGGCGCTGGACCGAACAATCACGCTCTCCCAGATGGAGGACCTCGCCGTTGCCGTCCGCCAGGATCTGAACCTCCACGTGACGGCCACTCTCAATGAACTTCTCGAAGTAGACCGTGTCGTCCCCGAATGCAGCGGCCGCCTCAGCCTGGGCAGATCTCATGCCGCTCAGCAGACTGGGCTCGTTGTGGGCCACACGCATCCCACGGCCGCCCCCACCAGAGGCCGCCTTGATCATGACCGGATAGCCGATCTTGCGCGCCTCCTCCTTAGCCTGCTCCTCGCTGGTCACCGGCCCGTCGGAGCCGGGAACCACGGGCACCTTGGCGCCCATGGCAATCTCCCGCGCCCGCGCCTTGTTGCCAACCATGGCAATCGTCTCCGCGCTAGGCCCGATGAACTCAATCTGACATGAGCGACAGACCTCAGCAAAGTGATCGTTCTCTGCAAGAAACCCGTAGCCGGGGTGGATCGCCTCAACATCCGCAATCTCGGCTGCGGAGATCACAGCAGGGATGTCCAGATAGGATTTAGCACCGGCCGCAGGTCCGATACAGATTGTCTCGTCAGCCTGCCGCAGGTACAGGGCGTCTGCGTCCGCCTCCGAGTAGACGGCAACCGTCTCCACGTTCAACTCGCGGCATGCACGGATGATGCGCTGTGCAATCTCGCCCCGATTGGCGACCAGAACCCTGCGAAACATCAGCGCGTCTTGATCAGGAACAGAGGCTGGCCAAACTCCACCGGCTCACCATCCTCCACAAGGATGTCAACGACCTCTCCGCTCATCTCTGCGTGTATCTCGTTCATGACCTTCATGGCCTCAATGATGCAGACAACGCTCTCATCACCAACCGTGGCTCCGACACCCACGAAGGCATCCGACTCGGGAGAGGGCGAGCGGTAGAACGTTCCAACCATGGGGCTGGTCACCTCCTCCACGCCCGCGGAGCGGGTGGGTGTGTCAGCGTCCGCATCGACACCCTCGGGTGCGCCGGGTGCAGCGGCAGCCGCATTGGGCAGGACCATCACAGGCGCATGGGCGTCGAGCCCCTGCGTCCCGCGCTTGAGGTGTACGCGCAGGCCGCTGGGTTCGTCGGAAACTTCGAGTTCGCAGACTTCGCCGCGCTCCATGATGCGCACGAGGTTGCGGATCAGTTTGAGGTCCATCAGAAAGTGGGCAGGCGGTGGCCGACCTTGGGGGTGGGTTCGTTTCGGGACAGAGTGACAGCCAGGACGAGCAAGGCCTCACGGCCCGGCAGCCATGACCGGCTCCCAAGCTTCGGCAGTGTAAGCATCCTGGACCCGAAATTCAGGGCCTGGTCCAGTCCCCTGAGGCCCCACCGGACTTTTCCAGCAGCTCGACCGCCCCCAGGCGGATGCCCTTGTCGAGCCCCTTGGTCATGTCGTAGACGGTCAGGGCTGCCAGGGTGGCCCCCACCAAGGCCTCCATTTCCACCCCCGTACGCCCCTCACAGGAGGTCCGGCACCGGACCTCCAGATGGTCCGTCCCCACGGGCTGAAAGGTGATCTCCACGTGATCCAGCCCCAATGGGTGGCACATGGGAATCAGGCCGCCCGTCCCCTTGGCGGCCAGGATGCCAGCACTTCGAGCCACCTCTTCAATAGGACCCTTGGGTCCCTCCCCGGCCATCACCTGCTCCCGAAGGCCCGGAGGGAACTCCACCAGGGCCCGTGCCAAGGCCTGACGTCGCGTGCTCGGCTTGACTCCCACATCCACCATACGTGCCTCACTCCCCCCCGGCCCCACCCGTACGTGGGGCAGGCCGGCGCTGGGCGGCGGTTTTGGGACGGAATGTTCTCGATCGTGACTCACAAGGCGAAGCCCCCTGCGAAAGCTATAACAGCCCGCGCTCAATGGTCCGCAGGGTCTCCCACATGGGGATCCTGCGGGGAATTTGGAAAACAAGAAACTGTACGCATTCGAAACCGGGCAAACCGTGTCTGAAGGCCTAATCTTCTAGGGGAGACCAGGGCAGCCACTGAGGCTACCCGGCTCCTCCTGCGCCGTCCAACCAACCCCCATCAGCATGCAGCATCGTTCCACCCCCCTGACCTCCTCCCTGGCCCTCTCCGCAACCCTCTGGGCCCTCTCCTGCGTGCAGTTAGGCACACCCTGCGACGCCAGCCCCCTGCAGGATTCCCCTGAAGACCTGCAGGCCATCCTCACGGAGAGGGTGGAAGCCGCCGCCCAGATGGGTGCCGAGGACCTGTGGTCAGCAGCCCAGAACCTGTCCTCACTGGTGGGTGACGAGGTGGGAGCCCCTTTTGACGCCGCGGTGGAACGCACCTTGCGTGCACTCAAAACCGACCTCGACGCCGGCGACACGACGCTGGGGCGCGGCGCTCTCCTCCTGGTGGCTACACGCTTCCTGGGGGATGACCCAGACCTCGAGCTGTGCGCCGATACGCTCGTTCCCCTTGTCCGCTCGGGTGACCCCGGCCTCATCGCTGCAACCGCGGAGCTTGTGGAGGGCTCGGATCTGAACCTCGCTGAGAGCGGCGTACGAGACACATTGGCCCGGGCGCTGATCACGGCCGCTCAGAACGCGGACCATCCCCCGAGCTTGCGCGTGTCCTGCGCCACAGCCGCTCACGGTGTAGGCCTCGGCAAGCAGATCCCCAAGGCGCGCACCGTGCTCTACGACTTCCTCGGCTCGGGTGATGCCCAGCTCAAGGCCGAAGGTGCCCTCGCCCTGGCCCACCTGGGAATCGTTGAGGATGTACCCGGAGTCACGGCAGAGCTGGAACGCCTGGCCGCACTACCCGGAGACCGCGGTCGTCTGGCGACGGCCTACCTGAAGCAGGTTCAAATCCGACGCCACAAGGAAACGGAATTGCGGCGTGCCCGAGACGTGGCCAGTGACCTGGCCTCACGCGGGTCTGTCGGTTCGGACCTGGGACGTATCGAGCGACTGATTCAGCTGGTTCAAGAGGCTCACATCGACGGGACCGATGTGACGCGGGCCGAGCTGATCGAGGCGGCTGCCGACGGGTTGCTGCGCAGCATGGACCGCCACTCGTCCTACTTCTCCCCAGAGGCCTTCAAGAAGTTCGAGCTGGACCTGGAAGCCGAGTACGGCGGAATCGGCGCCTACGTGGGCCTCGACCGCGACGATGGATTATTCACGATCACACGCCCCATCTACTCGGGTCCCGCCTACAAGGCGGGCCTCTACACCGACGACAAGATCGTTCGCCTGGGTGATTGGCCTACGGTGGGCGAGCCCGTCAACGATGTGATCAAGCGCCTGAAAGGCCAGCCGGGCACCTCGGTCAAGCTCTACATCTGGCGACGAGGCATGGACGCGGGCCTGATTGAGCGCCCCACCGAGGACATGGCCGTGGTCATCGAGAGGGCTCAGATCACCGTCCCACCCGTACACGCGCAGATGTTGCCCGGCGGGATCGGCCTGGTGGAGCTCACCACCTTCAGTCGGGTGGCCAGCCAGGAGCTCGCGAGCGCCATTGAGAAGCTCAAGGCCGACGGTATGCGCGGCCTGATACTCGACCTGCGCGGGAACACGGGCGGGCTCCTCACTGAGGCACGCAACGTGGGCGGCCTCTTCCTCGACAAGGGCAAGGTGGTCGTCAGCACCAAGAGCCGCGTCTACCGGCCGCGTTCATTCGCCACGAGTCGAGGCGCCATCATCCCCGACGACATGCCCCTGGTGACGCTGATCAACCGCTTCAGCGCTTCCGCCTCCGAGATCGTCTCTGGCGCCCTGCAGGATCATGGCCGCTCCAAGCTCATCGGCCAGCGCAGCTTCGGCAAGGGCTCCGTGCAGAACCTCATCCGGTTGCCCGGTGAAGCGGATGACGAATTCGCCGACGAGAACGGCAACCGTCGCCACGACACGTGGGAGACCATCACCAAGGACCACGATGGGGATGGGGAATTCGACTACGCGCCGCGCATCAAGCTCACCATCGAGCAGTACCTCCTGCCCACCGGGCGCTCGATCCATCGCAAGGTTGACGAGGAAGGCAACATCACTTCTGCGGGCGGCGTCGAACCGGACGAGACCGTCGCCCCCATGCGCAGGGAATCCTGGCGCCTGGTGGAGATGCGCAAGTTGCAGGACACCCGCAAGCTGCGAGACTGGGCGCGGGAGCAGTTTGCCGCGAGCCAGGAGGAGTTCAGCAAGCTGGCCCTGTGCGACATGGACGATCCTGGAGCCTACTCCGGCTTCGACGAGCTCTACGGGAGCCTGGACACAATCCTGTCCGAGGACGACGTGCGCTTCCTGCTGCGCATCGAGGTGCGCCGGCTCGTGCAGGACGCCCAAGGCCACGCCTTCCCCCTGGGCGACTTCCAGGAGGACAGCCAACTGCAGGCCGCGGTGCACTCCATCCTGGCGGACCTGGGCGAGACGGCCGACTCCATGGTGGCCTACGAGCGGACGTTCGATCAGATCGGGGAAGACGGTCTGGTCATGGGACTTTCCAGCCCCATGAATCTGCGCAGCGAGGACCTGGATCAGGCCCTGGCCCTGATCGCGGAAGCCGGGGGCTCGGATGAGCTCATCACACGCCAGAAGCTGCGCGAGCTGACAGACCTGATCCGCTCCATGAAGAGGAACTGACGGCGCTCGGGCCGTCCGAGGTCAGCACGCCCTACCCGCACGCCCTACTCAGGGGCGCCTGGGCCCTCATCGGGCAGAGGGTTCGCCCCCAACTCCGAGGGCAACTGGGGCGCGTAGTGAAGCTCGAAAGCCTCCTCGAAGTTGAAGACGTCTTCAAACTGGTCGAGCGTGTCACTCTCCTGGCGGTTGAGCAGCTTCGCGTCCACCAGGACGAACACGATGCGCCCCCAGTCCAGGGTGGAGTGAACGCCCCAGGAGCGCCAGACCTCCGCGGCGAGGGGTCCGAACATGCGCTCCGCCAGCGCCCGCATGCCTTCCAACAGCTCAGGGCCACTGACGTGGCGACTCGACCCGGACTCCGCCTCGCGGCCAGCAAGCGTGACGGCAGTCTCCAGTGACTCGAAGAGAAACCTGTACGCATCGAAAGAGAACCGCCCGTCCTCGGTGCAGGCATCGCGAAGAGGATCGCTCATGAGCGCCTCGTCGCCGCCGCGCAGTGGCCAGAGAGATCGGCGAGGGCACGCAGAACACGCTCGGTCAGGATCTCGGGCGAGAGGTTCAAGGCCACATCCTGCCGCGCCTGCAGGATGCAATCCATGCAAGACTCCAGCTCCCCAGCAGGGACGCCGCCGAGGGGCTCGAGGACGTCACCATGGGCGAGGCTCTCCGCTGGAACCCTGGCCGCGTGACGCCGACCGTCCAGCAGCCACTCCAGCGCCAGGTCCATCAGGGCTCTGGCCCGGGTGCGACGCTGGGCGGCGGGGGTCTTGCCGGGGAACTCCCCATCCAGCTCCCAGAAGGCCGGGCCCGCCTCGTCCGGAACCAGCCGGCCAGCCACGAGGTCAACGATCATGGACCGCATGGGCACTCCCCCACTCTCGGCCAGCATCATGGCCTTGCCGGGGGCTCCCAGGCTCCAGCGCGCCAGGAGTTCGCGCTGTGATAGCTCTTCCAGTCCCGGCCCCTGAGCGTCGCGCTCCAGGATGTGCAAGGTGTCGGCCTGTGACAGGGAGCTCAGGTCCACGGACACCGTACGGCTCTGGATGGTCTCGAGCAGGGCGTCCGGCCGGGCCGAGGTCAAGAGCAACAGAGTGTTCTCCCCCGGCTCTTCCAGGGCCTTCAAGAACGCGTTCTGGGCATTGTCGTTCATGGAGTCCACGTCGCGCAGACACACGACGCGCCAACCACCCTCATCGGCGCGCAGGCGCAAGAAGTCCTCGATGGAGGTGCCCGAGTAGGCAGACTTCGGCCGGTTCTCCCGAGTGACGATGAAGTGGATCGTCATGCGGTCCTGGCCGACGGCCGGGGGATCCACGAGAAACAGGTCCGGATGGCTGCCTGCCTGAACCCGACGGCAAGGCCCGCAGCTCAGGCAGGGCTCACCGGGGCCAGCCTCGCAGAGCATGCCCTGGGCGAGCCAGCGTGCCGCATGGTATTTGCCGATCCCTTCGGGCCCGCGCAGGATGAGGGCGTGGGGCAGGCGATCACTGCGGGCGGCATCCCAAAGTCCCTGTAGGACCTCGCCATGTCCCAGGGGCGGGTGGAGACTCGTGGAACCCATCAGCGCGGCCCCACCTGCAGTCCATCCATGTGGACGCGGATGCGCTCCGCCACCTCGTCCGCGCTGCCCTCCCCCTGCACCAGCTCTGCGGCCGGGTGGGTCGCTGCGTAGTGCCGCATGGCGCGCGCCACCTCCTCCTGAAATCCTTGCCCCTTGTCCTCAATGCGATCAGCGGACTCCCCTCGCCGCTGCTTGGCTGCGGCGGGGTCGAGGTCCAGGATCAGAACGAGGTCTGGCTCGGGATCTCCAGCCCAACTCTCGAGCAGCTGGGCAAGCACCTCGGTCGGAACGCCCCCCGCACCGCCCTGGTAGGCCAGGGTGCTCGGGTGGAAGCGCTCGCATACGACCCACTGCCCTTTCTCCAAGGCGGGACGCACGAGGAG
Organism: Planctomycetota bacterium; assembly: GCA_002720975.1. Taxonomy (GTDB): domain Bacteria; phylum Planctomycetota; class UBA1135; order UBA1135. The sequence goes on from PBIX01000086.1 coordinate 48,223, forward strand.
ATCGAGCATCTGCCGGCGGGCGGCACAGAACAGAAGGCTCTCCACTTCGGGGCCCATGTCCTGATCCCGTGAGAGCAACAGTTCGCGCAGCCCTTCCCCAAGGGTGGTCGAGCCCGGCTCGCGTAGGTGCTGAACCTCCACCTCTCCCTCCGTGCGCAAGGAGTGCACCAGACGCTTGGCCTGGGTGCTCTTGCCGCAGCCATCCACACCGTCGAGAACGATGAAGCGGCCCGGGTACGTGGGAGTCGCGGTCATGGGCTCATGCTAACAGGGCAAGGCGCCCCACCCCAGGGTGGGGCCCTACTCGGAGTCCTCGTCGCCTCCCCCATATCCCATGGCACGCATCTGATCCTCCTGCTCGGAGCTCAGGTCGGCACGCAGGTGGGTACCCCCGGCCACCTCCCGCAGCCAGGACCGCATGGCCGTCTGGTACTGGGCGGCCAGCTCCGGGCGCACCCCGGCCAGGTTGTTGGAGGAGTCGGGATCGGGCCCATGCAGGTAGAGGAACTCCATGCCCGCGGGCTGGGCCCGGTCCAGCCCCAATTGCAGATACTCGGTCAGGTTGTGGAAGTAGTGCACGTCTCCGTCACGACACCCCGCCTGGGCCTGATTGGAGTGTACGAACCAGACGCGGCGGTTGGCCGCACCGGCGTCCTGGGCCAGCTGGATCAGGTCCAGGCCCGCGGGCTGCTGCTGTGCGCCCCAATCCTGCGCGCGCACGCCACCCCACAGCCCCAGGGTACGGGCAATGTCCGCGTTGGAGGCGCGCGCCCCGCTGACCCTGCCCGCGCTCTGCCCGGGCAGGTGCACGATCAAGGGGATCGACATGACAGCCGGATGGATGCGTTGGTGGTTGTACCAGACGTCCTGCTCCCCCAGGGACTCCCCGTGATCCGAGGTGATCACAGCCAGGGCGTTCTCCCAGATTCCAGCCTGGCTCAACTCACCCACGAGACGCTCCACCAGGTGGTCGGTGTACGCCACACTCGCGCGGTACAGGTGCCGGGCGAAGGCGCCATTGCTCACGCCGTGCAGGAACTCGCCCTCCCGGGTGAGGGTCGTGATGCCCACGCTCGGCGGTTCGGCCAACCTCGGTGGCACCTCCTCCCCCTCCTCCGCAAGGCGCTTCTCGTACTCCCGGCGGAACGCCTGGGGTGGACCGTAGGGCGTGTGCGGATCGAACAGGTGCACCCACAGAAACACCGGGGGGCGCGGACCGTCTCCCCATTCAGAGAGCCAGCGTTGCACCCCATCCAGGGTCAGCGCGCCGTCCACCGGGGCTCCCGGGGCGACCTCTAGGAAGCGGTCGAAGCCACGACCGAGCCCCGACCAGGCGGGCTGCAGGTGCTCAACCGAAACGGCGGCCGCGGTCGTGTAGCCCGCTTGGCGCAGGGCCTGGGCCAGGGTGCGAACCCCCGGAGACAGGGTCGAGCGGTTGTCCAGGACCCCATGGGTGGGGACGGCCTGGCCCGTCAGGATGGAGGTGTGCGAGGGGAGGGTGGAGTTGCAAGCGCTCAAGGCTTCCTCGAACCGGATGCCCTCCCCCGCCAACTGATCCAGGAACGGCGTGTCCGGAGGCCCGCCGTAACAGCCCAGGGCATCGGCGCGCAGGGTATCGAGGGTGACCAGGATCAGATCCGGGGGGCGCTGTTCCGGCCCGGGATCGAAGAGCATGGGGTTGGCCCACAGCAGCGACCCGCGGGAGAGCTGGCCGCTGCCCGGCGTGGCTGGCGCTGCTCCCCGCCAACCACGCAGGCGCAGTTGCAGCTCCTGGCCCAGCCAGGGGGTGAGGTCGACCCGTAGGGTCCGCCAGGGCAGGGGACGGGGCGCCTCGTGCGAGAAGCTCGTACGCGCCACCTCATCCCAAGGGTGGTAGCGACCGGGTCGCGGCGCTCGAACCTCCACGACGAATACGGTCGCCTGCTCAGGCGCACCGGCTGCGACATCCGTGGCGCTGACCTCCACCTGGAACGCGGCGGGGTGCTGGGCATCAAGCTGCATGTCCAGGGGCACGTCGGAGTCGCTGGGCCAGGTGCGTCGCTTGTCACGGGTTGGACCCATCAGCCCGCTATCACCTCCGGGGGAGGCGAACTCGCTGGACGGATCGGCTCCCCCATCAAAGTTGTCCTGCAAGAAGCGAATGGCCCTCAGGTCGTAGGACTGCGGGCCCTTCCAGCAGGGGAAGAGGCGTAGCTTGCGGATCGTGCCGCGCCAGGCGGGGTGCCCCACCAGAGAGAGGACCAGGGTCTCGGGCGCACCCCCTTGGGTGACGGCATCCACGCGCAGGCTCCCCAACGGAACGTCCGCCGGTCGCTCGTCGCTCTCCCAGGTCAGGGTGGCGTTGCCATTGCGGAAGCTGAGCAGGTCCAGCTCGATGCGATTGAAATCGGCGGCGCGCAGAGGCTCTCCGAACTCGAAGGCCGCATGGACCACCCCAGCTTCGGGGCGATACTCCGCGGCACGCACACCGCTACCCATTCCGGACTTGGACGGGTGGAAGATGGCGTTGCGTGGTTGCCATGGAGTCAGGTTCGCCGCAGCGGTCTCTGACCCGTCCACCGCAAAGGTCCGCACGAGCCGCTCCGCTCCATCCAGGGCCTCACCGGGGGAGCCGCCGCCAATGAGCTGGGGGTCCAGGTGCAGGTTACGCACCACGACCTGCTCCGCTGGGCCGCAGCCGACCAGGCCGAGAACGAGGAGGCACCCGGGCGTGCGACGCAATCTCATGAGTCCTCCCCCAGGGCGAGGGCTCGCTCGGCGTACTCCTCGGCCTTCTCCTCGTCCCCCATGGCGCGGGCACACTCGGCCATCTTGCTCAACGTGGACTGCTGCTCCTCGGCGGTGAGGGGGACGCCCTCGCGCGACTCGGGGTCCATTCCCTGGGCGAGTAGAGCAGGTAGATGTTCTGGGTCCACGCCCTGTGGCAGGCCACCGGGGGGGCCCAAGAAGCGCTGGTGGTCCAGGTCCACATCCGGCGGGACGATCAGTCCGACCTCGAATTCGCGTAGAGCCTCTTCCCAGCGCTCGTCCTGAACAAGCACCTCGGCCCAGGCCAGGTGCAGGTCGCGCCGGAAGGGATCCACCTGATTGGCCTCGTCATGGAGCTGTGCTGCGCGCTCGAAGCGCCCGGCAGCGCGATGCCATTGCGCCACCTCCAGGCGCTCCGTGTACGCCCCGGCATTCCAGCCGAGCCACCGCTCCAGGGCCCCGGCCGCCAGGTCGGGCTTCTCCATGGCCTTGTACAGCGCGCTGAGCTTGCGTTCAGCACTCAGTGCGGGCGAGTCGTAGCCGGGGAAGGACTCCTCGGCCATGAGCAGATAGCGCTCACTGTCCTCCAGGTCGTCGTCCTGCTGGCACAAGCTGGCCAGGCCCATCAGGGCGCGGTAGTCGCGCCCCCCCGCCTCCACCGACGCCTCCCAATGAGCGCGAGCCGCGGGCCGCTGTTCGCGCGCCAGAGCCATCTCCCCGCGCAAGGCCAGAGCACGGGGCCCGTCCTCCGAGCCCAATGCGGCGATGCGCAGGGCCTCCTCCGCATCCACCCGACGGCCGCGCTGCCAACTACCCCAGGCCACGTCCAACCAGCGCTGGTTCCACTCCTGCCGGTCGTCCTCTGGCGGCTCACGTCGCAAGCGCAGGCGCAGCCGGACGATGGCCTGGGGGTCCCAGCGGGGCTCCAGACGCAGGCCCTTGAGCTTGCCCCTCACGAACAGTCCGAAGGCCGCATCCACCTCTTCGGGCGTCATCCCCAAGACAGCATCCAGGGCCTGATCGAGATCCAATCCCCGGTCGAACTCCTCCAGTAGATGCACCATGGATCCGAAACCGTGGGCATCGATCAGCATCTCGCAGAGGAGACCGCCCTGGTAGTAACCAAACAGGATGCGCGGCCCGCGAAAGGCGCGGTTGAGGTCGCGCACAGGGATCAGGTTGTCGTTCGCTACGGTGTCGAGAAGCTCCCGGCGCATGTTGCGTGTCCAGGCGGGGTTACGGCGAACCTCCTCCCAGGTGGCCAGGCCCTCGGTGATCCAGCGCGGACAGCGATTGTGGCTGAGCCCCAGATGCACGACATGGCTGAACTCGTGGAAGCCCGTGCGCGCCCAGGAGAAGCGGCCCCGCATCTCAGAGAGGGGCGAGAGGGCCGTAACAACGGGCCCGAAGCACACCCCCAGAGCGGGGAAGCCCTCGAAGCCCACGGAGCGTACGGAGAAATCCCTGTGGGCGCGAAAGACCTCGATACGCGTGTCGCCCGCGGTGTGTCCGTAGCGTTGGGCCAGATCCTCGCGGGCCGCCAGGTAGAAGGGCACCAGATATGTACGCAGGACGTCTGCGGACTGGGGCTGCCAGGCAAACTCCAGAGGTCCATGGGACTCGATCACCTGCTCGCCAGCCATGCGCTCCAGTACCAGGCTGAGGTTCTTGCGCAGAGCATCCTGCCGTCCACCGGCGACCTTCTCCGAATGGGCGAGGGCCTGGGCGGCCTCGCGCTCATCACCGGTGTTGGCCAAGGCCTGCCCCAACAGACGCCAGGCATCCCAATCGCCATCGTCACGCTCCACCGCACGGCGCAGGAAGGGCAAGGCCTCTGAAAAGCGATAGAGGGCGACCAGATGGCCACCGACATCTCTCTCGGGGGCGCTGTCGGAAGGGTCATCCAGGACGAGCTCCTTGAGAAGCTGCTCACACCCCTCACGGTCGTGCTCAACCCAAGCCAGGGCGGCGCGCAGGGTGCGAACATCCCGGCGCACGGGTGCATTCTCTTGCAGCCAACCCAAGTCTGCGCGAGCCGCCTTCAGTCGGCCATCGGTCAGATCTGCCGACACCTTGGCCACACGGCCGGGGATGGAATTGGGCACCGCCCCCAGAAGCTGCCTCAGGATATCTTCCGGTGAGCGGCTCACCCGCTGGCGGTTGTAGCGGTGCAGTTCGAAGAGGCCCAGGAGCGAAGCTGCGTGGGTGGGATGCAGCTCCAGAGCTTCGCGGTACAGATCGGCAGCGGAGCGCTTGCCACTGGCCTCAACCTCTCGCTCGCTCTCGAAATACAGGGCAGCCAGGGCGGCGAGCACGTCGGGCTCGCTTCCCTCTCCCGCCCGGGCCGCGCGCTCCGCTCGAACGAAGGACTTGGAGGCCAGGGTCAGGCGACCCAGAGCCTGTGCGCAGCGACCCGCGGCCAGGTGATCGCTCCAGGAAGCATCGCGGCGGACATCCAGTCCACCCTCCAAGACGCGGCGACCCGCCTCGCGATCACCGCTCGCTTGCAAGGCGCGGCCCACGGCCCACGCATCCGGGGCGCTGTTGCCCGCATCCAGAAGCGGCACTCTTGAGCCATCGGCTTGGTCCCACTCGCCCAACAACACGGCCAGGGCCTCATCGCGTCGGCCCAACTCCCCAAGAATCTGGGCTGTCAGACGAGCGCAAGCCGCGGACAGGGCCCGATCGCCACCGCCCATGGCATCCGCCAGGGCCCGCTGAGCCTCGGCCAGCGCCTGTGCATGGTGCCCTTGATCCAACTTGCACGCGGCCATGATGCGCCGTGCCGCGGCATCGGTGGGGTCCTCCTCGAGCATCTCGGACAACCTGCGTCGCGCCGCAGACCCGCGCCCACGGCGGCGCAGCTGGTCGGCCTCTGCGCGTTCAGCCTCCAGGAGGCCGTCCAGCCCCTCCTGGGCGGGATCCTGGGGGAGCCCAGCACCCACCCCCATGGGCGACGCCCCAAGCGACCCGGGCACCAACAGGCTGGCGCAAAGGAGCAGGATGTGGGTGCGGTAGATCCGCGTGGGTCTGGTTTGGGCCACGATTGAGGGTGCCTGGGCCGAGAGGCCCAGGAGGATCAGGGTGCCACGGCGTGAGCGCGAGGCCAAGGGAGAGAATCCAGAGGAAGTTTGTTTCGGCTGCCCGGGTTCGCTATTCCTGGATTGTATGGGTTGGGGTTCATGCATTCTGGGGAGGGAGGTGCAGCCTGCTGAGGCGGTGAAACGCGTTGCAACCCGGCCGGTTGGCCGAGGCCTCTGGCCCTGGGCGGCCCCGCTGCTCCTCGTCGCGGCCTCTTGCGCCTCATACCCCCCTCTCAAGGGAAGGGTGCCCGAAGGGCCCGGGTCGGGACCATATGGTGGAAATCCTCCGACCTACCGGGAGATCGAAACCCACCTGCGCAGTGCAGAGCGACTGCGAAAGGACCCGGACCGGCGCCAGGAGGCTCTGGACGAGTACCACTGGGTCCTCGAACACACGAGACCGGGTACTACACAGCATACGCTCGCCAAGGCCGGGAAGTCCCTCCTGGACAAACAGGTCGGGTATCACTACCCGGGGACGATTCGCCGGGCCGTGTGGGGCGCGCTCGCCGAGCGCCCACGAGAAATGGACCGGCACAGCGGCATGTGGAAGTGGATCACGGTCCACCACTCGGCCATGGAAGTACCGGCAAGGGTGCTGAGCAGCCAGCCCGTGGGTCAGGAGGCGGTGAGAGGAATCCAGACCTCGCACATGAACGGACGCGGCTACGGCGATATCGGCTACCACTTCCTGGTGGATCCTGCCGGACGCGTCTACGAGGGACGCTCCCTGAAATGGCAAGGGGCCCACGCCAAGGGCAAGAACAACGTGGGCAACATAGGCATCTGCCTCCTGGGCAACTTCGAGAACGCCCCACCCACACGCCAAGCCCAAGCCGCCCTCCACGGCCTGGTCGCTTCCCTGCGAAGTGGCTTTGCCATCGGCACCACCCACGTGGTGGGTCATGGTCACTGGACGTCAACCAAGTGTCCCGGGCGACACCTGACCACCGTCCTCAACCGCTACCACTAACGGGAGAGGTCGGGCGCCGCGGTGTGAGACTGCTCTTCGATCTGACGCACCCGGTGCAGATCCCAGGTCACCATGCGTCGCACCAGATCCTCAAAGCTCAGTTCGGGCTGCCAGCCGAGCAACTCCCGAGCGCGCGTGGCATCCCCCACCAGCTGGTCCACCTCGGCCGGCCGGCAAAAGCGTGACGAAGTCTCGACGTGCTTGCGCCAATCGAGGTTCACCTCGGCAAAGGCGCGCTCACAGAACTGCTCCACGCTATGGGTGACGCCAGTCGCGATGACCAGGTCTTCGGGCTCGTCCTGCTGCAGCATGAGCCACATGGCGCGCACGTAGTCTCCCGCGAAGCCCCAGTCCCGGCGGGCCTCGAGATTCCCCAGAACCAGCTTGTCCTGTAAGCCCAATGAGATGCGTGCTACCGCACGGGAGATCTTGCGTGTAACGAATTCCTGGCCCCGGCGCTCCGATTCGTGGTTGAACAGGATCCCGGAGACCGCGAAGCGGTCGTAGGACTCGCGCTGATTCACGGTGGCCCAGTGGGCATAGACCTTGGCCACCCCGTAGGGCGAGCGCGGGTGGAAGGGAGTCTGCTCCGTCTGGGGCGCGGGAGCCTGGCCGAACATCTCCGAGGTGGAGGCCTGGTAGAAGCGCGCCTCCGGGCACACATGGCGCACGGCCTCCAGCAGTCGCGTCACACCCAGCGCGGTCACCTCGGCCGTGGAGACAGGCTCACTCCAGGACGTGGGCACGAACGACTGCGCGGCCAGATTGTAGACCTCGTGGGGTTGAGCCTGCTCCAGGACGCTCATCAGGCTGGAGGCGTCGAGCAGGTCTCCGGGGAGTAGCGTCACCTGATCTTCAAAGCCCTCCAGGCGCTCGAGCGAGGAGATGCTGGTCCGCCTGACGAGCCCGAAGACCTCGTAGCCCTTCTCCAGGAGGAACTCCGCAAGAAAGCTGCCGTCCTGCCCACTGATGCCCGTGATCAGGGCGCGCCGCTGCTCACTCATGGCGCCCAGTCTAGACGAAAAGCAGAGCCGAGGTGCCCAGCACGGCGCAGTACAGCGCGAACCATACAAAAGCACCCTTGGACAGGGTCAACACCAAGCCGCGTAGTGCACCCCACCCCACGAGGCCCGCCACAAAAACACCAGCCAGGAGAAGGGGCACCGACAGGCCGCCGGCCCCAGCATCCAAGGCGTCGGGCACCTCGAGCAGTGCCGCCCCGGTAACCGCAGGGATGCTGAGCAGGAAAGAGAGCCTGGCAGCCTGAACCGTAGGCAGCCCACGCACCAGGCCGGCGGCGATGGTTGACCCTGAGCGGGAGACACCCGGAAAGAGGGCTGCGGCTTGGGCGACTCCCAGCACCAGTGCGTCGGACAAGCGCGGAGCGCCGTACCCTGCATCCTCTCCCATGGGGGCCGAGGGCTCATCGCTCCCACGACAACGTCGGCCCCACTCCCCCATGATCAGTACGAGCGCCGTACCCAACAGCCCCATGGCGGCCCACCTCGGATTGTCGGCGGCGCCCCGGAAGAACTCCCGGGAGCTGAACCCCACCACGGCCGCGGGCAGACTTCCCACCACGAGCCAGATCCACATGTGCCAACGGGCGCGGGCCAGGTCCCCAACGAGTTGGGCTACATCCTTGCGGTAGGCAAAGACCACAGCGCCCAGGGTTCCCACGTGTAGAGACACGTCCAAGGCAAGACCGGCTTGCTTGACGCCCAGAGCCGCGCGGGCCAAGACCAGATGGCCCGAGGAGCTGATGGGCAGGAACTCGGCGAGGCCCTGTAGGACGGCCAGCAGCAAGACGCTGACGGGCCCGATGGCGGGCTCCATGGCAGTCTCGGCGACCGTAGCGATCATGGGGCGAGAGGTGCCTTAGTTGGCATCCGCCAAGGCCTCGAGCGGAGGGGTCCAGGAAACGCCAAAGGCCGTGGCAACGGCCTCATTCGTCAGCTTGCCCGAGATGGCGTTGGCGGCTCCGCGCAGTGGCTCGGACTCGGTCAGCGCACCGGCCGCGCCCAGGGCCGCGAGCTGCTTGGCGTAGGGAAGGGTGGCGTTGGTCAGAGCAAAAGTGGACGTACGGGGCACGGCTCCGGGCATGTTGGCCACGCAGTAGTGGATCACATCGTCCACCACGAAGGTCGGCTCCTCGTGGGTGGTGGCACGGCAGGTCTCCACGCAGCCCCCCTGGTCCACGGCCACGTCCACGATCACACTACCTTTCTTCATCAGGCCCAGGTCCTCGCGGCGCACGAGCTTGGGCGCAGCCGCACCGGGCACGAGGACGGCACCCACCAGGAGGTCCGCCTTGGCCAGCTCCTCTCGCAGAGTACGACGCGTGTTGTATAGCAGGGTGCAGTTTGCCGGCAGCACCTCGTCCAGGTACTGCATGCGCTCGATATTGATGTCGAGGATCGAAACATCCGCGCGCAGGCCCGCGGCCATGCGCGCCGCGTTGGTCCCCACGATGCCCCCACCCAGCACCACGACGTGCGCGGGGCGTACGCCGGTCACTCCACCGAGGAGGACGCCGGTCCCGCCTGTGGGGCGCTCCAGGTATTTGGCTCCGGCCTGGATGGCCAGCCTGCCCGCCACCTCGCTCATGGGCTCAAGCAGGGGGAGCCTTCGTCCCACATTGAGGGTCTCGTAGGCAAAACAATGGCTGCCAGTGGCGACCACCGCATCCGTCAGCTTCTGATCTGCAGCCAGGTGGAAGTAGGTGAACAGGATCTGGCCGGGGCGCATACGGCTCCACTCCACCTCCTGTGGCTCCTTGACCTTCATGATCATTTCGCACGCCTCCCACACGGCGTCCGGGCCCTCCAGCACCTGGGCACCCGCCTCCGCATAGGCTGAGTCCGACAGATCACTTCCAAGCCCGGCTCCGGACTCCACACACACCTCATGGCCGGACTCCACGAGTTCTTCGACCCCATGGGGGGTGAGGGCAATGCGGTACTCGTGAGTCTTGATTTCCTTGACGACGCCGATCTTCAAGGGGGCCTCCAGGGTGTTGAGGGCTGAGGGGGGGGGGCTTGAGAAACTGCCGCAGAAGTCTACCCGTTCCATCCCACAGGGAAAGGCTTGGCAGGGGCAGGTTCGCAGCCTATCCTCTCGCCCCCTCGAAGCCTCAGGCTCCGAGCGTGGACCACTAGCTCAGTTGGCTAGAGCGCTACGTTGACATCGTAGAGGTCACTGGTTCAAGTCCAGTGTGGTCCACCATCCCCCCTCCTGGCGTCCCGGTCATGGAGTGGCGAGCGACTTGCCATCCAAGCGTCCCCAGGGACGACCCAGGTTGCTGGCCGGGGTCCCGCATTGACCGGAACCATACCAACGCCCCCACGCGCAGGGCCGTACCCCTCCCCCCGATGACCTCACCCCTACCGGCTCTGCTCGCACCGCTCATTTTCGCCGCTCCCCAGGACGTTAGCGGCCAGGATTCCCTGGAAGCACTGTCCAAGGTGGAGCGGGTCACGCCCGTTGTGCTGATCGCACGGGCGGTACGCCCTGCGGTAGTCTACATCGAAACCGAATCCACCCAGCGCGTGCGCAGCTTGTGGGGCGTACAGGATCGCGTCTATTCCGGCAGCGGGTCGGGGGTGGTCATCCATCCCGATGGCTACATCGTTACCAACTTCCACGTGGTCAAGGGCGCACGCAGCATCACAGTCTCTTTTGCAAGAGACCCACGCACCTACACAGCAGAGTTGGTCTCGTCCGTGCAAGCTGAAGACCTCGCACTACTCAAGATCGCCTCTCCCAATGATGCCGAGGGTCAGCCCATGCGTACCTTCCACACCGTCCGCATGGGTACCAGCGCCGACCTGATGGAGGGCGAGCGCGTGGTAGCAATCGGCAACCCTCATGGCCAAACCCACACGGTTTCGACAGGCATCATCTCCGGCCTGCACCGCAACGTGCCCGTGGCCGACCAGGATCTGCACTTCAAGGACCTCATCCAGACGGATGCGTCCATCAACTTCGGCAACTCCGGCGGCCCCCTGTTGAATATCCGTGGGGAACTCATCGGCATCAACAGCGCCATGAACAGCGCGGCCGAGAACATCGGCTTTGCCATCCCCGTGGATCGCATGCGCGAGATCCTGACCGACGTCCTCTTCCCCGAGGCGCGCAAGAGTTGGCTGGGCTTCAATCTCGAAGATGGGACACCGTTGCGAATCGCGCATGTCTGGCCCGGCAGCCCGGCGGATGTGGCGGGCATCTGCGCGGGGGACATTCTCCAGAAGCTGGGTGAGCGCAAGGTCGAGAGCCAGGAGGATTTCCTGCACGCCAGCCTGGAACTGATTCCGGGGGAGGTTGTGCCGGTCCAGGTGTCCAAGCCGGACGGGGACCAGAACACCCTCCCCATACTGGCCTGGGACAGGTACGACGGCACGCTCTTTGAGCGCATGGGTTTGACCGTCAGGGAAGCCCAGGTGAACTCCCGCATCTGGGTCCTGGTGCAAGAGGTCATCCCGGACGGCCCAGCAGAACACGTGGGAATCCGTGCAGGCGATCTGATCCCGGCCGTGGAGACCGTCATCGATGGCATGCGCTACCCGGTCTGGATTCGAAGCAGGGGCACCCTGGTGCAACTGATTTCAGGCCTAGAACCGGGACACATCCTGAAATTGGACGTCTACCGCGACGACGACAAGAACCGCAAGCTGTCGCGGGACGAGCTCTACGAGGGCACCCTCACCCTGCGCTAGGTTCGCCAAATTGGCGAACTTGACTCAAAACGGGGCTTACTCGGCGCCTTGACTGGGGCACAATTCCCCTGTCGAAGCGTTCAGGGACGCCGGTTCCGCGCCGATCTTCCTCTCGCACGCCCATCACCCCCTATGCAAGCCCTGCTTCAGTTCTCCGAGCGCTTCGGCAGCATGCTCTCCCGCGTGCTCCTGACGGTCCTGTACTTCCTCGTCCTCGGCCCCTTCGCCATCTTCTATCGCCTGTGCGCCGACCCCCTCAGGATCCGACGCCCGGCGCGTGGAAACTGGACGGCCTGGGAAGAGACCAACGAGACTCTGCCCCAAGCCCGCCGGCAAGACTAGCTCCATGATCATCCTCGGGCTCTCGTTCTACTACCACGACTCATCGGCCGCCCTCGTGCGCGATGGGGTTCTCATCGCCGCAGCCGAGGAGGAGCGCTTCAGCCGCGTCAAGCACGATTCGGGCTTCCCGGGCCTGGCCATCGAGTTCGTACTCAAGACCGCTGGCATCACCGCGGACGATGTGGACTTCGTGGTGTTCTACGAGAAACCCTTCGTCAAGTTCGAGCGCATGCTGCTGACCGCCATGGCGACCTTCCCCAGGTCCCTGCCGGTCTTCCGCGAGTCCATGCAGCGCTGGATCTCCGACAAGCTGTGGATCAAGCCCATGATGTGCCGCGAGCTGGGTGTGCCCCGCTCCAAGCTCCTGTTTGCGGACCACCACATGAGCCATGCGGCTTCGAGCTACTACACGTCGCCCTTTGAAGAGTCCGCCATCCTGACCGTGGACGGCGCGGGTGAGTGGACGACTTCAACCATGGGAATCGGAAGGGGCAACAAGATCGAGATCGTCAAGGAGATGCGCTTCCCCCACTCCCTGGGATTGCTGTACTCCGCCTTCACTGCTTACTGCGGCTTCGAGATCAACGAGGGCGAGTACAAGCTGATGGGCATGCATCCCTATGGCGAACCGCGCTACGTGGATCAGATCTTCGAGCTCCTGAAGGTCGATGACGACGGCAGCGTCTGGCAGAACATGGACTTCTTCTCCTACCACTGGTCCACCGACGACACGCTCTCTCCAGCCTTTGAGAAGCACTTCGGCCGCCCGCGCCGGGACCCCAAGCTGCAGGACCAGTCCCTGGACCCCTACTACTGTGACATGGCGGCCAGCATCCAGCGCGCCACCGAGATGATCCTGCTGCGCATGATCAACCACCTGCACGAGATCTCCGGCGGCATGAAGACCCTGTGCCTTGCGGGCGGCGTCGCGCTGAACTCAGTGGCCAACTACAAGCTCTTGCGGGATGGCCCCTTCGATGATGTCTACATCCACCCCGCGCCCGGGGACGATGGAGGCTCGGTGGGCGCGGCCTACTGGGCCTACAACCACATCCTCGAGCAGCCCCGGGGCCCCGCCCTGGAGGACGCCTTCCTGGGCAGCGAGCACAGCGATGCCGATGTAGAGGCCTTCTTGAAGGACAACGACATCGCCTTTGAGAAGATCGAGGATGACGGCGAGTTCTTCAAGCGGGTCGCTCAGGAGCTGGCCAACGGCCAGGTCTGCGGCTGGTTCCGTGGGCGCTTTGAGTGGGGCCCACGCGCCCTGGGCTCGCGCTCCATCATCGCCGACCCGCGACGCGAGGAGATGAAGGAGAAACTGAACGAGAAGATCAAGTTCCGCGAGGCCTTCCGGCCCTTCGCCCCCTCAGTCCTGGAGGAACGCGCCAACGAGTTCTTCGAGTTCCCAGAAGCCGAGCGCCACTACCCGGCGCGCTTCATGCTCTACGTGGCCCCCGTGCGTGAAGAGAAGCGCTCGGTCCTGCCGGCCATCACCCATGAGGACGGGTCGGGCCGCCTGCAGACCGTCTACAAGAAGACCAACGCTGCCTACCACGCCATCATCGAGGAGTTCGGCAAGCTGACCGACGTGCCGGTGATCATGAACACCTCCTTCAACCTGAAGGGCGAGCCCATCGTCGAGTCACCAGCCCACGCCTTCAACACCTTCAGCCTGAGTGGTATGGATCTGCTCTTCCTGAACAACTACATCGTCCGCGCGGATGCCAAGAAGCAGATCGCGGAGACGCGCTTCCACCTGCGTCACGAGGGAGACTCCGTCACCCAGATGGTGAGCTGACCCCCATGAAGTTCATCAACGTCGCCCTCGCCCTGCTCGTCAGCCTGGCCATTGGCCTGGGTGTCTTTGAGGGCGGGCTACGCCTCCTGGGCCTGGGTCCGCCCGTCACGCTGAACGCGTTCGACGCCGACCTGGGTTGGAGCAAGACCCCGTCTACGACGCTCCGGCGTGGCAACGCCGAGGGTTTCGAGGTTGAGTTCACCTTCAACGCCGCCGGCCTGCGGGATGATGCCGGAGTGACGGCGGGAGCCCTACCCGATGCCTACCGCGTCATCGCCCTGGGGGATTCATTTACCCTGGGCTTCTCGGTGAAGCGCGACGACCTCTTCGTCGACCTGCTTGAGGGCTGGTGGAATGCCGAGGGACGCGGGGTGCAGATCGTGAACACGGGCACCGAGGGCTACTCCACCGACCAGGAGGTGGCCTGGCTTGAGACCCACGGCGCCGCCTGGGACCCCGACCTCGTCCTGCTCTTCACCTACGAGAACGATCTGTTCTGGAACGGCCAGTCCCACTACACGGACCTGCCCAAACCACGCTACACGGCTGCGGGAACCCGAGAACCCGGCGCTCTGCAGGCCCCCCCGGCCCGCCCGTGGCACCAGAGCACAGCGATCGGAAACCTGCTCATCTCAGGCCCCGACGAGGGCGTGGAGTTGTTCCAGCCCGGGACCGTACGCCTACCCAAGGAAATGGGCGCGCTGCTCACCGACCGGCCCGACTTCATGGAGGAGCCCATCGCCCGCACGGGCGGTGCCATGCTGGCCCTGGCTCGTCAGGCCCAGGCCCTCGACGCCCGGGTCGTCGTGGTGCCCATCCCCTCCCACAGCGCGATCGACTCCGGCTACCACGACAAGTTCCAGGCCCGAATGGGCCTCGCTGCGGGCACATGGGACCCCGATCAACCCGTGGATCTGATGCTGGACGCCGCGCGTGCCGCAGGGCTGGACGTGCTCGACGTCCGCCCCGCGTTGGAATCCGCCGCAGCGGGTGGCGACGACCTCTACTTCCAGAAGGACTGGCACCTGAATCCCCTTGGAAACCGGGCACTGGCCCGCGCCCTGCACGAGGGCCTGAAGGACTGCCCGACTTTGCCCGCCGCCACAACCAAAGCTCAACTGCCCGAGACCGCCCCCACCGGTTCCGGCCTGCCCGGGTGGCTTCCCTGGTACGCGGGCCTCTGGCTGGCTCTCGGCACCCTCTTTGCCCACGTCTACTCCAAAGTCGAGAAGCCCCTCGCAGGGTTCTTCAAGGTCGGCCTGATGCTGGCCGTGGTCTTCGGCCTCGTCCTGGGCGCCACCAAACTGGTGAGCATTCTGGGACCCGAAGTGGGCCGCATCGTCACCCTCGGCGCCGTGGTGCTCATTCTGGGATTCGTCGGCTACAAGCTGGGCAACCGTCTGGGCACCATCGCGGAGCTCCTCAAGGCCTTCATCGGCCGGGGCCACTGGTACCTCATGCCCCTGGTCACGGTGCTTCTCACCGTGGGCAGCCTGTTGGTGGTGGCCGCCAGTTCACCGCTCGTCGCCCCGTTCATCTACACTCTGTTCTAGTCCCATGAGTGACTTCCTCAAAGAGAACTGGATCTGGATCGTGGCCCCCGTCGTCCTGGTGGCCGTCGGCGTCATCGTCATCCTCACGATGAGCAACGAAGACCCAGCGGCCCCGTTCATCTACACGCTGCGCTAGCTCCAGCGCCTCAGCGGGAGAGAAAGCGCTTGGCGAGCAGCTCGCCCAGGGCGACGACCCCTGCCGTATCCAGGACGAGCTTCTTTTGCTGCTCCGGAAGGTCGAAGGCCTTAATGTGGATCAGGTGCGGGTCGGCGGAGGCCACCTCTTCGATCCCCGCCGTGACGTCGATCTCGTTGACCCGCTCATCATCCGTCGGGGGCTGCTGACTGACGAACCAGGGCAGCTCCGGAAGACCGAGATCCACGCGGCTCTGATTCACCAGCGCCTGCAGTCGCTCAGGGGCTCCCTTGCGGAAGGGCCCCCAGGACATGTCGTTCTCGCCCAGGTGATAGAAGATCCCCGCCAGCTCGACCTCCTGGCCGCGGTCGCGGAGGTCCTGCAGCGACTCCTTCACGAACCCGATGAAGCTCGGGTAGAGGTTGCGGGTCGCCGCCACGCTGCCCTCCGGTGTCCAGTCGATGATCTGCGAGCCGCTGTGGGTGAACTTGGCCACGGCCACGCCCTCCCGCAGCTTGCGTCCAACGGCGGCACCGAAGCTCAGCTCGGGTCCGAAGGTGTCGTAGAAACCCGCGGGCCCCAGGGGCTCCCACCCGTCCGACACCTTGTACCCCCCACCGATGCTGTAGCGATAGGCGATGCGGTGGTCGTCCTTGAGGAGCGACGACTTCCCCCTCATGGCCTTCAGCTCCTGAACGAAAGCCCGCTCGCCTTCCATGTTGCGATGCCCGGCGACGACGAACAGCTTCACCTTGGCGCCCGCCTTGTAGGGCCAGGCCTTGAGTGGGCGTGGTTGCGCGGGCCGCTTCCCGAGGGTCTCCAGGTAGGCGTGGGCGTAATTGACCCCGTGTTCAAGCTGGCCCAGGGTCCCGTAGTGGTAGTGCAGACCAACCCCGCCTCCGATCTCCACGCCCACGTGTGACGTAGGGACATAGTTGGCGAGCGGATCGACCTCCGTGACGGCACGCTGCCCCACGCTGATGGCATGCATGCGAGGCCGCAGGTCCATACCCCAGATCGTCTTGGTGCAGAGCTCACCGATATAGAAGCGCAGGTCGGGCGTCTGGAGATCCCGGCGCCAGCAGGCGAGGAAGCGGCTCAGGTTCTCACCGTAGGAGGCCATGTACTCCTCGTCGAACATGTCGTTCTCGCCCTGATGCCAGCAGACCCCCTCGATGCGGTACTTCGTCCCCCGCTCGTCAAGAGCGGCCAGGGCGGAGCGGATCCAGTCCCGGGCCAAGGGGTACATCTCAAAGCCACTGGGCTCATCCGGGTTCCAGTCGCCACCCAGGTGCGTGCCTCCAGCGGCCACCTTGATCACGGCAATGGGCGCCTGGATGGCTCGGGTGACCTCGCGGGCGAAGCTCAGCTCCGGCCCCACCACGTTACTGACGGGAGCCAGGGGCACCCATCCCTCTGAGCGGTGCTTGTTTTCACGACCGATGCAGTAGGAGAACAGCACGTCGTCTTGAGGCGCGCCCAGCCCTGCGAACGGTGGAAAGCGTTGTATGTCCGCCACCTTCGAATCCGAGCCCACCATGTTGGACTGGCCGGCGAAGATGAAGACACGCAGGGTCGTATTGTCCGCTTGAAGCCCCGCCTCAGCGGAGACCCCCAAGAGGGTCGCAAGAGCAACAAGGATCAAAGCAGGTCGCAAGGCGTGCGTCATTGGTGTCTATCCCGAAAGCAGTAGAAGTCAGGGTTCTCTTTGAGTCTCACTCCACCAGGTCCAAGCCCAGGCGGCGCAGAAGGCCAAAGCCCCCGCAGAGTTCGGTAACAAGAAGGTGCACGGGCAGGGTCTCGGTCAACATCCAGCGTCTGAGTTGGAAGGCGTCTCCGGCGGGGCGGTTGAGACCCGCGTGGGTGGTGACCGCGCTCTGGTAGCCAGCCTCCTCCACAGCCTGTGCGTGCTCGGCGGAGTGATCCCAGCGTCGTCCGAAGGGATAGGCGAAGGACTCCCCGCACTCCACCCCGAGGAGCTCCTCCAGGGTCGACCGACCACGCTCGATCTCCTCGCGAGCAGCTTCGGACTCCAGGGTCGTGAGTACCTCATGGGACCAGGTGTGTCCGCCCAACTCCACGCGTCCCGAGTCTCGCAGCTCGCGTGCGTCCTCGACTCCAAGGTAGAGTTCTTCGCACAGGGCCGCCTCGTCCCCCCCCGCCTGTTCGAACACGGCTTGAACGGCCCGATCCCGAGGTTCGGCGTCCAGATCGTACTTGAGCCGTCGCTTGAGGCCCCTGGCCGCCGCGTCCGCACCCGCGGCGAGGACCTCATTCAGGACCGCCGAGTTCCCTTTCAACTCCAGGGCGCAGCGACGGCCCGCCTCGGACGCGCCCAGCCTGCGCTCCAACCAGAACCACTGGTGCAGCCAACTGACTCGGCGGGTCTCCAGAGGCCGAGCTTCCAGGTACACCGTGCAGCGCGCGTCGCAGGCCTCCAAGAGGGGCAGCAGTTGGGTGCGATTGTCCAGGTAGCCATCGTCCATGGACAGCGCCACGAGCCCGCAGCCCTGACCGGAGTCCAACCGTGCCACGCCCTCTCCCACGGTGACCCACTCCGCGTAGCGGCCGAGAGCGCGCAGGATCTCCTCGAGGCGCTCAGGAGTGATCTTGAGATCGGCAGGCATCCTCTTACTGCCCACTGCCCCATCCACACCGTGGCCGGCCAGAATCAGGAGACGCGCCCCCCCGCGGCGGGCCATCAACCGGGCCACACCCGAGTAGACGAACGCCAGGCTGTACAGGTCACGCAGCGTTCGCTTGAGTCGATGGCGCAGGTTCATGTCAGTGCACCAACTCGTCGTCCCGGTCCCCATCGGTGAAGAACCAACTGGCCGGGTCGCGGGCCACTGCAGCCAGGGCATGGCTCTCATCGAGGTGGTGCACGATCACGATCTTGTAATCCTCGGCTTTGGAGCCGACAAATCCCGCTGAACCCAGCCGCTTCTCCCAGTCCGAGCCCTCGATGGCGTGGGCCCGGGCCACGGAGGCTCCCAACTTGTCGAGGTGCCCGAGCGCGGCCTCCATGGCTCCGGCCCAGGCCACCGAATCCCGCGCGACAAGGTCCACCACGTGCCCCACCGACTCTCCGTCTCCGGGCAGCTGAATCACCACGAAGGCCTGCATGGCGCCCTCGGTATCGAACACGCCGTGGGCCCGGAAGCGACCCGAGGGTGCGTCGATGAAGCGCCAGTTGAGATAGTCCGCACTGCGCTCCACCATCCAGGGCCACTGCGCCGCCACCGCCTGCATCAGGGGTTCCAGGCTCTCATCAAAGCGCGGAAGCGCCACGCTGGTCAGGGTGTCGAAGGCCACGTTGCGCAGATGACCTCGCCGCATGTTTCCACGCCAGGCTCTCCAGGGTGTGGCCATGGCTGCCAGCCGTCCGGCCTTCATGCGCTCCGCGCGGGCGGCGGCATCGGCGTGCAGGACGAAGGTGTAAGGACGGATACGCCCCACCGACTCCCAGCCCAGGTGCTCCACAAAGATGTGAGCCGACTGGCGATTGGGCAGGCCGAACACGAAAGCCCAGCCGCGCTCGGCGGCCGCGCTCATGGCTCGCCGGTCCAGGTCGCTGAAGACCCCCTGGCCGCGGTGCTCGGGGTCGGTCATCACGTCCCCGGTCTGACCCACCGTGCCACCAACCTCGCCCCGGAAGAGGATGCGGCGTGGGGAGCACGCATAGCCGGAGACAGCCTGCCCGGAGGCCGTGCGCGCCAGGAGGCTGAGTGCCTGCCCGTGGGGGCTGGCGTCGTAGCGCCAGGGCAGCACCCGCTCCCCCTCTTCCGACCCGAAGCAACGGTTGTAGAGCGCCGCCTGCTCGGCACGGTCGGATTCACCGCAGGTAGCCACAGGCAGGTCCGTCGTGGGCCTTGTGTGCCCCATGGGATCGTCAGAAGCGGCCATGGACCGTACCCTACCCTTCCCCACCTGCCGGGGTACAGCACGCCGATTCCTTCATTCCACCAGCCCTCGAAAAGCCCAACACATGAGTCGCCTGATCGAATGCGTTCCCAACTTCAGCGAGGGACGCGACTCCGCCGTGATCGATGCCATCACGGCCACCATCGAAGCGAGCGAGGGCGTCAGCCTGCTGGACGTTGACCCGGGCTTCGCCACGCACCGCACCGTCGTCACCTTCGTGGGCGAGCCCGAGCCGGTGCTGGACGCCGCCGTGGCCGCCGCCAAGAAGGCCCTGGAGCTGATCGACATGAGCCAGCACCAGGGCGAGCACCCGCGCTTCGGCGCCATGGACGTGTGCCCCCTCGTCCCCGTGGCGGGTATCACCATGGAGGAGACCGTCGAGTACGCGCGCACCCTGGCCAGGCGCCTCGGTGAGGAAGCGGGCATGACCATCTACTGCTACGAGGAGGCCGCCCTGTGTCCGGAGCGCCGGAATCTGGCCCACGTGCGGGCCGGCGAGTACGAGGGCCTCGCGGCCCGACTGGCCACGCCCGAGGGTGCGCCGGACTTCGGCCCGAGCGAATTCAATCCACGGGCCGGAGCCACCGCCGTGAGCGCACGGGACTTCCTGATTGCCTACAACGTCAACCTCAACTCCACCTCTACCCGGCGTGCCAACGCCCTGGCTTTCGACGTGCGTGAGAAGGGTCGCATGCGCCGCGAGCCCGACCCCCTCACCGGAGAGATCGTGCGCGATGCGGACGGCAATCCCGAGTGGATCCCCGGCAGCCTCAAGAGCGTCAAGGGCATCGGCTGGTTCATCGAGGAGTACGGCATCGCCCAGGTATCCATGAACCTGACCAACACGCGCGTCACCCCTCTGCACGTGGCCTTCGATGAGTGCGTCGACAAGGCCCGAGCGCGCGGCATGCGGGTGACCGGCTCCGAGGCGGTAGGCCTCATCCCGTTGCAGGCCATGCTGGACGCCGGACGCCACTACCTGCGCCTGCAACAGCGCTCCACCGGAGTCCCCGACGCAGAGTTGATCAAGATCGCCGTGCGCTCCATGGGCTTGGATGAGCTGAGCCCCTTCGACCCACGCGCCAAGATCATCGAGTACGCCATCGAGGATGCGGGCGCCAATCCCCTGGTGCACGCGAGCCTCGCGGGCTTCACGGAGCAGACGGCCTCCGAAGCACCGGCTCCCGGGGGCGGCTCCGTGGCCGCCGCCGTGGGCGCCATGGGCGCGGCCCTGGGCACCATGGTCGCCAACCTCTCCAGCCACAAGCGCGGCTGGGACGAGCGCTGGGAGGAATTCAGCGCCGTGGCCGAGCGCGGCAAGGCCGCCTACGTGGAGCTTCTGGCCCTGGTGGACAAGGACACCGAGGCCTTCAACGGCATCATGGAAGCCTGGAAGGCGGCGCCCGAAGAGCGTGACGCCGCCATCCAGGCCGCCACCCGGGTCGCCATCGAGGTGCCCCTGCGCGTGATGGAGGTCAGCGTGGACTGCATGCAGGTCTGCGCCGACATGGCGGAGTCAGGCATGGAGGCCTCCCTCTCGGACGCCGGCGTGGGCGCCCTGTGTGCACGCACCGCCGCCCTGGGCGCCTACCTGAACGTCCGCATCAACGCCTCAGACCTCAAGGACGAAGGCGAGCGCAAGTCCTATCTCGATCGCGCCGGCGACCTGCGCTCCACCCTGGAAGCCCGGGAGAGGGAAGTGCTGGCCATGGTGGAAGCCAAGCTGGCCTGAGTCCTCAGGCGCGCCGCACCCCTATCCGCCCATGGCCCGCATCGCCATCGCCCGCCCCCATGGCCGCCAGGGTGGCAACCTGACCACGGCCCTGCGCTGGCAGCGGATCCTCACGGACCTTGGGCACCAGGTGAGCCTGGCGGAGGGCTGGGAGCCTGGCGCCACGCCGGGCCCCGACCTGTTGATCGCCCTGCACGCTCGTCGCTCAGGCCAGGCCATCGAGGCCTTTCGTAGGTCGCACCCCGAGGGCGCCCTGATCGTTGCTGCCACGGGAACGGATCTGTACGAGGATCTACCCACTGGAGAGGAAGAGGGACGCATCGCCCTGGCCGGTTTCGAGGCAGCCGACCGTATCCTCGTGCTGCAGGACCTGGCTCCCGCGGCCTTGCCAGAGGATTTGCGGCCAAAATCCAGGGTGGTCTACCCGTCCGCTCAAGGGCTTCCAACGAAGCCCGGCAACCATCCCATCTCCCCCTCCCCCCTGCAGGTGTCCATCCTCGCGGAACTGCGCCGCGTCAAGGATCCGCTGCTCGTCCTCGACGCCCTGGAACTCATCCCGGAACAGATCGAACTGAACGTCACCCATGCGGGGGCCGGGGACGAACCCGATTTGATCGAGCGTGCCCGGGCGGCGTCGGAGCAGAGTCCTCGCTACCGATGGGTCGGCGCACTGTCCCATGAGAAGGCCCTCGAACTCCTGGCCCACTCACACCTGACCCTCAACACCTCGCGCTCCGAGGGCGCCTCGGGAGCCGTGGTCGAGGCCCTGGTGCTGGACGTTCCGATTCTGGCCAGCGACGTGGCGGGCAACCGCGGCATGCTGGGTGAGACTCACCCCGGCCTGTTCGTCGCCAACGATGCCGGTGCCCTGGCCGAACGCCTGCAGCGAGCCTACGACGGCCAGGACTACCGGGAGGACCTACGCCACGCAGGCCGCGCTCGACTGCCCTTGTTGCAGCCCGAGCGGGAGGAAGCCGCCTGGGCCCAACTCCTGCGAGAAGTTCGGGTCGGCTAGGACGCATTCAAGGACCGGAAACCACACGGACCGACCACGTGGCCCCTCAGAACCCATTGACTTCTCCTTTTTGGAGGATGCATCCCAAGCGTGGGATTAGACTCAGGCGGTCATGACCCTTCCTTCCGAGCCTCCCGGTGAGGACGAGACCCGCTTCCTGGTCGCCCGCGCCCAGGCCGGGGACGACGAGGCCCTTGAGGACCTGTTCAAGCGCCACCATGACCACCTTCTGCTGGCCGTGCGTCTACGCCTGGGCACGCGTCTGAGGAGCGTGCTGGAGAGCGCGGACATCTTCCAGAGCGTCGCCCTGGAGGCCTTCCGCGACCTGGACAACTTCGAACCGCGTGAACCGGGCAGCTTCCGCCACTACCTCAACACCCTGGTCCTCAACAAGATCCGCGACCGTGCCCGCTACTTCGACGCGGCCAAACGACAGGGGGGTGAAAGGGCACCCCAGAGTCAGCTTGCACAACTTCCGGCCAGCGACCCTGAAGAGGGCTACAGGGACGGGAGCGGGCGATTCGAGAAGCTGGAACGCGCGATCCAACAGTTGCCGGAGGACATGCGTCAGGTATTGGTCCTGCGTAGTGTCGACGGACTCCCCAGCCAGGAGGTTGCCAGGATGCTGGGCAAGAGCGACGCAGCCGTCCGAAAAGCCTACTCGCGGGCCGTGGCACAACTGGCCAGTCGCATGGGAGAGGAAAACGCCCAGTAAAGAGACTGGCTCAATGCTGTCGGCTCCCTACTGGTTGAGGAAATCGCGGGCCTTGACAAGCCTGTTCCTGACGGCCGGATCGCTCGGGTCACCGTCAGCCGCCAAAAGACCGACGAGATACTCCTCGGCCAGCGCCGATGCATCCTGGCCCATCTCCTTCAACGCACGGCAAGCAGAGGTAGAACTCTCGCTTCGACCCTGGTCCAACTCAAGGACACGCATGTACAACCCCCGCGCTTTCTCGCGATCCAAATCCTCGGGGTGATCCTGAAACCAATTCGCACAATCGGCGCAGGTTGCGGACTTGCCACCATTAAGCAAGAACGCGAGGAGTTCGATGTTTATTGTGCTGTCCGGCCGCCATTCGAGCGCCCTTTCGTACCACTTCCGAGCTTCCGACAGGTTGTGCTCGAAATCGTAGGTATAGCCCATGATCCTCGCGGCTTGAAAATGTTCCGAACCCGGCTTGAGGAGCGGAGTCAGCACCTCGCGCACGTGCTCAGCGGCCTTGCCTTGCTCGCTCAAGATGAGGGTGTTGGCGTAGTAGATGCGAACCCTTTCCCCACCATTGGCGGCCGACTGCAGGGCCTCCGCAGCTCTTCCCTGATAATACTGAGCCCTACAGAGTTCCACCCAGGCTGTTCTGGATTCCGGGCTTAACGCGATAGCTTGGGTTAGGGCCTTTTCCGCCTCAACCCAGCGCCCTTCTCCGTTATGCATCACTCCCAATTCGATGAATGCCTCAGGGCTTCCCACACGAATCTCCTCAGAATCCACTCGCTGCTGATCCATGTCGTGTCGAACCCTATCGAGAAAGGCGCCCGGCACAGGTGAGTCCGGATCTAACCCCTGTGCATCCTCAAATACTGCAATGGCCAGTAACCAAAGCTCGTTTCTGGAATGGACGATGCCCCGGATCAAAAGGTCGCAAAAGGGACTCCGCCCCTTGACCAGCTCACCTGAAGCCACACCTTTCAGAAACAGGGCTACCGCGTGTTCAGAATCATGGGTCAGGATCTGCTGCGCATTCGCGGCCATTCCTGCCAAGTCATCCGCAGCGTAAGCAAGAGCCGCTTTCTCGATGAGCTGATCAAAATCCGGAGGATCTTCCCGAAGGAACCGCCAAGCACCTGCAAAGACCACCAGTACCGCGACCAAGATGGCCGCCACCGAGCTCCTGGTCGGGTTGCGGCGCACATACTTGCCAACCCGCTGCACCATCGTCGGAGGTTGTGCCTGGATGGGCTCGTGTGCCAGATGCCTGCGCAGGTCCGCCCCAAGCTCCGCCATCGTCTGGAAGCGACGGATCGGGTCCTTCTCCATGGCCTTGACGCAGATCACCGCTAGATCCCTTGGGATATCAGAGCGCAGGGTGCGCGGGTCGACCGGGTCCTCCCACAGGATCTTCTGCGCCACCTGCTCGGTCGTGTCTCCCTCAAAGGCCCGCACGAGCGTCAGCATCTCATACAGCACGACCCCCAGGCTGAAGACGTCCGTGCGATGGTCGATCCCCGCATGCTTGGCCGCCACCTGCTCGGGGCTCATGTAGGCATAAGTGCCCACCAACTGACCCGCGACCGAGATCGATTTTTCGTCGACCAGCTTGGCCAGACCGAAGTCCAGCACCTTGGGCCTGTCCTCCCCGGTGACGAGGATATTGCCGGGCTTCAGGTCGCGGTGGATCACGCCTCCGGTGTGCGCCACCTCCAGGGCGTCCGCCACCCCGGCCACGAACTCGGCCGCCTGATCGTAATAGCCCTCGGGCAGTTCCCCCTCCTCGCGCAGGGCGTCCAGGCTATGACGCAGGTCGCAGGCCTCGGGCACCAACTCCATGGCGATCCAGTGCAGCCCCTCGTCCTCGCCGGTGCCGAAGACCGACACAATGGCTGGGTGTGCCAGGCGGCCGCCGGCGCGCGCCTCGCGCGCGAAGAAGTCCAGCCCGCGCTGGTCCACGCGCTCGGGCAGGAGCAGCTTGAGTGCCACGGGCCGCGAGAGCGAGAGCTGCTCGGCCTCCCAGACCTCCCCCATACCGCCGCGCCCAATCAGGCTCACGAGGCGGAAGTCTCCCACCGTCTCGCCCTCTCCGGCGCGGAAGGCGCTGGTGGCGGTAGCGCGCGCAAGGCGCGAGGCCCGGTGCAGGGAGCGCGCCTCACCGGCGGTGGGCGGCAATTCGGCTTCCAGCTCGCGCTGGCCCGCCAGCATCCCCTGCAGGTCCTCGGCCGCGGCGAGCAGGCGCCGCAGGTCGGCGGCGTGCTCGACGTGCTCGGCGCACAGAGCCTCGATGTCCTCCGGCGAGGGTTCGGGGTGCGCCTCCAGGAA
>PBIX01000087.1 GCA_002720975.1 Planctomycetota bacterium
CCCGTCCGCTCGATGCCCTGCTGAGCGAGTTTCTTCACCAGCGTGCGACAACCCTCCACGCTCCCTCTGCTGCCCGGCCATGAGTTTTCTTCATCCGCTGCTCCTGTTTGCCGCGCTCGGGGTCGGGCTGCCTATCCTGGCCCACTTGCTCAGTCGCTACAAAGTGAAACGTACTGACTGGGCGGCAATGCAGTTCCTGAACCGGAGCGTGCGGGTCCGCTCGAGGCAGATTCGCCTGCGTGACATTGTCTTGTTGTGTCTCCGTTGCCTCGCGATCGTGTTGTTGGCTCTCGCCTTCGCGAAGCCGTTCATCGAGGAAGGGGAGTCCGTGCCCTCGAAGGTCAGCGAGCGTCGCGCGGGTGTGATCATCGCCCTTGACGCTTCTTACAGCATGGAGCATGGCGACGGTACCTCCACGCGATTCGAACGAGGCATCGAGAAGATCGACATGATTGCGGAGGAACTCCATCCGGGAGATCCGGTCAGCCTGGTGCTTCTCGGCGCCGAACACCGGGTGGTCGCGCGGAACATGGCCTTCGAGCCCGCCCGCTTCGACGAGTTGCTTCGGTCCCAACAGACAACTCCGGAACCTCTCGATCTCGACACTGTTCCGCTCACCCTGGAAGCGCTGGTTGAGGCGATGGATGCTCCACAGAAGGAAGTTTACCTCGTGACCGACATGCAGGCCCAGGACTGGAAGGACCGGCCGGCGTGGTTGGGGAAGGCCTTCGAGGATCTGGGCGAGAGCGCGCCGACGACCATCATTCCGGTGCGCGGCGGCGCCGATAACCTGGCGATCACGAACCTGGAACTGGTGTCCGGGGTGCTACGCAAGGACACGATCGCGCGCTATCGTGCGACGGTGCGGAACTACGGTGCGAGCCCCGTTGCAAATGTGCGGATCAAGGGCCTGGTCAATGATATCACGGTCGATACCAAGACGGTTCCCGCGATTGCGCCGGGGGCCTCGAAGACGGTCTCGCTTTTTGTCCATTTTCGTAATGCCGGGCCGGTCCGGATCAGCGCCGAGTTGGAGTCGGATTCGCTGCCGGTGGACAACGCCCGCCGGACGGTGGCAGTTATCCGGGATGAAGTTTCCGTGCTGAGTGTGGAGGGATCGCCAGGGGGAGGAGGGGACTTCCTCGCCGCGGCGCTCCGGGCGCGTGGGAGTGATGCGGGTCAGGAGAACTTTGCGGTAAGGTCCGTGCCATGGATCGATCTGCCCTCCCAGGATCTGGCGCGCTTCGATGTCGTAGTGCTGCAGAACGTCCCCGACATTACGCCCGAGCAGGCCCGGGTATTCGAAGCCTACGTTCGTGCCGGCAACGGTCTGATCTGGTTTGCCGGTGACAAGGTCGACGCCGCTGCCTGGAACAAACGTTCGGCGCTGGATGGGATTCCGTTGCTCCCGGCCGCGATCGAACAGCCGGTGAGCACGAGCGACGCGCTGGGAGTGGGCAGACCGCTGGATCCAACCATGCCCGACCATTCCGTGTGCCGGCCGCTCCGTTCGTTGCCGGAGGATTTGTTGAGCGAAACCCGGTTCCGCAAGGTGTTGCAGGTCAAGCCTGCCGCCACCAGTTCCACAGTCCTGTCCCTCGCCGGGACCTCAGCGCCGGTGCTGTTGGAACATTCGGTCGGGCGTGGGCAGGTTTTCATGTTCACGACCTCCGCGGATTCGGCGTGGAACAACATGGCGGTTACGCCGGTCTTCCCCATGGTCCTCCAACAGATGGTGACTTACCTCACAGCCCGCGAATTCGAGAGGCCGCGGCAGGTGGGGGATTCCCTGTCGCTGTCCTATGTTGATCAGCCGGATGCGAGCGAGGCCGTGTTCGACGCCCCGTCGAAGGAGATTATCGCCGTGCCCGTGCGGGAGCATCGCAACCAATACGTGGCTCTGTTAGAGCACGCCCGCGAAGTCGGCTTCTATCTTGCACGCGTCAGTCTGCAAGCGCCTGGCGTGCCCATCGCGGTCAATGTCGATCCTGCGGAGTCGGAGGTCGCCTGCCTGTCCGCGGCCGAGACCACGCGCAGTTTCGAAGGAACGGGCATCGCAGTGGCGCAGTCGAAAGGGGACCTGCTCGATGCGGTGAACGAGTCACGCACCGGGCGGTCGCTCTGGCTCAGTTTCCTGCTGGCGGGCCTGGGGCTGCTGGTCATCGAAAGCCTCCTGGCGAATCTCATGCACAAGCGGCCGGGCGGCCGGGCCAGGCAGTCCTCGCCCACCACGACGCAAACCGGAACCACCTAGATGATCGCCTGGATTTTGAATGACGGACAGATCGAGCGGCTCTTCTGGGCCCGCCCGGCTTCGGTGGCGGTCATGATGGGAGCCTTTGCCGCTGTCATCGTGCTGACCGTCCTCCTCTACCTCCGACGGCGGGGCCTGCCGAACTGGGTCCGCCTCGTGCTGGCAGTTTCCCGCCTGGTGGCCCTGACTCTGATCGTGGCCGTCGTGTTCGAGCCGACCGCAACCGTTACGCAGACCCAGACCGAGAATCGCCGTCTCCCGGTCCTGATCGACGTGTCGGAGAGCATGTCGGTTGTGGACCAGCGCAAGCGCTCCGAGGATATCGGGGAAGCGGCTGCTGCCCTCGGGATTCTGCCGCTTTCGGCGACCCCGGAGGAGGCCCGCCGCCGTGCCATGTCACTCGCCGGGAAGCAGCGCGATGCCATTGCTGCGGCCTCGCGCCTCGATCTGGCGACCAACCTGCTCTCGCAGTCGGCGCGACCGGTATTCGAGTCGCTCGGCGCAGATCTTGATCTCAGCTACCATGCATTTGGCGAGTCCGTGCAGCGGCTCGGGGTGGGCGAGAATAGTGGAATCGAATCCCTTGCGGCCCTGCGGGCGGACGAGTCGGGAACCTCGATCGCGGGAGCACTCGAAACCGTCGCCAAAACGGAACGCGGGGCGCCCCTGTCCGGCATCGTGTTGCTCTCGGACGGGTTGGACACCTCGTCCAGCCGAGTCGAGGCGGTGGTTCGTGATCTGGGGACACGCGGGATTCCGGTCTACACCGTGCCGGTGGGGATCGCCGATCCTGACGACGTTTCGATCCGCAATGTCATCGTGCAGGATGTGGCCTTCACCGGCGACAAGGTTCCGGTCCGCGTTCAGCTTCAATCCAAGGGCTACGAAAAGCGCAGCGCCGACCTGACGGTAAGCCTCAACGGCCGCGGGATCGCACGGCAGAGCGTTTCGCTGGCAGGTGGACTGCAGTTCGAGGAGATCTTCTTCAACGTTGATGTGGCTGAGAAAGGCGCAGCGCGCATCGAGGTCGCGATCACCCCGTTTTCCGACGAGGCCACGGCAGCCAACAACCGGGTGGAGCGCAGCGTTCGGGTCGTGAACGAGAAAATCAACGTGCTCTGCATCGAGGGCAGTGCCCGCTGGGAGTTCCGTTACCTGCGCGCCATGCTGAAGCGGGATCCGCGCATCAATGCGACCTTTATCGCGACGCGTGCCCAGCCCGAGTTGGCGCAGCAATCGTCGGAATACATCGCGGAGTTCCCCGAGGATCGTGAAGAGGCCTTCTCCTACGACCTCGTGATCCTCGGTGATGTCAATTCGTCCTTCTTCTCGGTGGAAGCCTTCCAGCGGCTGGAGGAATTGGTCAAGGAGCGCGGCGGGTCCTTGCTCATGCTTTGCGGGGCACGCTTTGCTCCCGCCAGCTATGCGGGGACTCCGGTGGAGCGCATGCTGCCGGTCGGATTCGATCCGGACGCGGCCTGGGAGGAGGTAGATGAGAGCGTCTATCCCGTGCTCACACCCGAAGGCCGCAGCAGCCTGGTCATGACGTTGGAAAATGATCAGGAGGATAACGATCTCGTGTGGAGCCGGGTCGCTCCGCTCGACCGTGTTCCGCCGCTCCTCGCCCCGCGTCCCGGGGCGACTGTGTTGGCCGAGCTCTCCGACACCCAATCCCGTGCCGACCGCTACCCGCTGGTGGCCTGGCAACGTTACGGGACCGGAAAGTGCATGATGATGGCGACCGATCGCCTCTGGTTGCTGCGCTTCAAGACGGGTGACAAGTACCACTGGCGGGTCTGGTCCCAGTGTGTGCAGTTTCTCACCTTGTCGCGGCTCATGGGCGAGCACAAGAGGATCCGCCTTGAGACAGATCGGGCCACCTACCCGGTCGGTGGACAGGTCATGCTTTATGCGCATCTGCTCAATGAGAACTTCGAACCGGCTACCCAGTCCGGATTCGAGGTGGAGGTTCGTGCCCTGGGTGCTGATGCCGCGGGGGACGCTCCCCAGCGCGTCACCCTCCGGTCCGACGCCTCGAACCCCGGGCTTTACGAAGGCTACTTCTCCCCACCCCGCGCGGGTGGCTATCGCGTGGAGGCGAACTCGAGCGATCGCCCCCTCTCCAACTCGACCGAGTTCCAGGTCGCCGATCTCAGGCCCGAGCTGGCCAACACCGACATGCAGAGCGACCACCTGCGCCGGATCGCCGAACTGTCCGGCGGGGCCTCCCTCGGAGTTCTGCAACTCAAGGAGCTGCCCGCCTTGCTCAACCGTGAACCGCACACCACCACGGTCCGCAGCGACCTGCCCTTGTGGGATAACTGGCTGGTCGCCGTGGTGCTGGTTGTCCTGCTTGGATTCGAGTGGATGATGCGAAGGAAATACGACCTGCCATGACCGAGCACCACCAACCAAATCTCCTCGATGCACGTCTGAGGTCGGTCTGGCGGCGCGATCAGGTCCTGAACCACACGGCAGGTTTGCTGTCCTTCTGCCGCTGGGCGTTGCTCTTGTTCTTGATCGGGATGGCGGTTGACTGGTTGGTGGATCTGCCCGCTGCAGGGCGCGTCGGGATCCTGGTGGTCCTGATCGTCGTCGCGTTGTCCAAAGCCCGGCAATCCGGCTGGCGCTACCTCCGCAGGTTCGACCCGTCGCGCACCGCCTTGCGGGTGGAGAAACACCACGGCGGACTGGAGAGCCTGTTGGTGACAGCGATTCAGCTTGGTGAATCCGGGTCGGTTCCAGGGACCTCGGAAGCCTTGCGTGCGAAGACCTGCCGCCTGGCCGAGGAAGCCGCTGGACCATTGCGGCCGGAAGATGCCGTTTCCTACAAGGGGCTCCGCCGTTTTCTGTTGCTTGCCCTCATCCCGGTGGTGATCATCGGGGGTTTCGCCATAGTCGATGGACCGTTTCTGGCAGCCGGCTTTGGCCGCATCTTCACTCCCTGGCTTGCGATTGCCTACCCCACGCGCACGCAGATCGAATTGGAGCAGGGCGATCGGATCGTCAAGGAGGGCGTAAGCCTGCGCCTCGTTGCGAGGATTGGAGGCGAGGTTCCGGACGGTGCCGAGCTCATCTTGCGCACGGGCCAGGGCAAGCCCCGCGAGCGCAAATTGGCTATCGCTAACGGCGTCTGCGAGTACAAGGCGGAGGCGGTGTTTCGCAGCTTCGACTACCGTGTCTCCGCTGGCGATGCCGAGACGGCATGGCATACGGTGCGGGTGATTTCGGCGCCCCGGATCGAACGGGCCGAGGTCACTCTGCAGTTTCCGGAATACATCCGGCGAGCTGCCGAGACTGTCGAGGCGCTGACGCTCACAGTGCCGGAAGGCACCACGATCCAGTGGAAGCTCGCGCTCGACCGAGCGGTGGACGAGGCGGAGTTCCGGCCGGCGGAAGGGACCGCCCTTCCGCTGAAGATTAGCTCGGACGGCCGGTCGGTCACAATGGAGCAAGTGGTCGCCGAGTCGCGGGCTTACAGTTTTGGGTGGGTGGACAAGGAGCACGAATTCGACTTCTCGAGCCCGCGTCATTACCTCCAGGTGGCACCGGACCAAAGGCCCAGCGTTGATCTTACTTCGCCCCACGGCAACCTGTTCGCGACCCTTGAACGCAAGCTCGATTTCGCCTTTCGGGGACGGGATGACCATGGGATCGGCGAAGCGGCGATCACATACCGTCTCAATAAAACGGAGGAGAAGAGAATCTCGTTCCCCGCGCCCGAACTGAGCGACGGGAGAGAGGAACGAATCGACTGGGACTACCGCGAGGCACTCTCTGATCTCGCGATTGGCGACACCGTTTCTTTCGTGGTCGAGTTGGCCGACCGCTATCCGGGACCGGACGGTCCGCACTGGGTGCGTTCGGATTCCCGGCGGGTGCAGTTTTTGTCGAAGGAGGACTACCTGGCACAGATCGCGAAGCAGAAGCGGCGCCTGCTCACCCAGATCCGCACCATCTACCGCGAGGAGCGCGGGGTGCATGCGCTCATCCGCGATCTCGATCCCTCCGCTGCCGTCTTCGTCCAGACCTGCCAACTGGAGGCGGTGCGGCAGGATCTGATGGGCGAACGCCTCGGCGTGATCCGCACGCGCATCGATGCCCTGGTTGGCGACCTGGCAGCCAACAAGGTGTCCGAGGAGGCCGAGAGCGCGGCGCTGGTCAGGCTGGGCAGTGAGTTGGAGCGGATCAGCGACGAGCATGTCCACCGTGCGGCATCGCTGCTGCGGGGACTCGCCGCGGTGGACGATGGGAGAGGGAAGACCCGGAATCCGGCGTCAGCGATCGATATGGTCAACAGTTCAGGGCGCGAGCTTGGCCTGGTGGTTCTCCAACTCGGATTCGCGGAGGCCTCGGACGTCATGGCGCGCGAACTGCACGCCACGGCACAAACCCAGGCGGCCCTGCGTTTGCAAACCATCCTCGGAGAAGATGCGGACGCTGCCGCTAAAGACCAACTGGCGGAAACGCAGGCTCGTCTTGCCAGCGAAACGGGCCGTCTCCTCGCAGCCACGCCCCGCAACAAGGAAAGCACCAGCGCCGATGCGATCGTGGCCTTCAACCTGTCCCGCCTTGTGAACGGCCTCGTCCGCTCGGGCACCGACGCCAAGATGCGCGAAGCCGCCGCGCTGGTCCCCAAGGCGGAGTCCAAAAACGCAGCTCGCCTGCAAGCCGAGGTGATCGCGGCCCTGTTGCGCGCGGAGTTTCGGCTGCGGATCGGGGCCGAATACGAAGCGCTGACGACAGCCCGCGACTTTTTCACCGCGCAGGCCGCCGAGCAGAGGCAGTTGCGAGAAGAGAGTGGGGCCTTGAACGTGGAGGAGTTTGCCGGGGAGCAGTCCGCGATCGCTGGATCCCAGTCCACCCTGCAGCGGCAACTGCAACTGCTCCTGATGCCGGAGATCCCCGCGCAACGCCCCAGGCTTTTCGATGCCGTCGTGCCCGCCGCGCCACCGGTCAACGATTTACTGGCTGCCGCCGAAAGCGCGCTACAAACGGCCTTGGCGCAGATCGAATCCGGAGATCGAGAGGCTGCGGCCGCTCACCAACAAGGTGCCGAGACCGCCTTTGCGGAGTTGGCCGAAATCACCCGTGCGAGAATGGCGGCGATGACCGAGCAGGAGCAGATGAAGGCTTCGGTCAACAGTTTCGGGAAACAGGCGGCGCAGTTGTTCATGCTTGAGGAGCGTTTGCTGGTGCTGCTCGAGCAGGTGGAGGACGCTGCTGACGATGAGGTCAATACCGCAGGCCTTGCCGCCTTGAACCAGGCCTTGGCCGAGGATGCGGAGGGCCTTCGCAAGACCATCGCCCTCTGGAACGACTCGCAAGGGGCGCCCAGCGAAGATTATCAGCCGTTACTAGACGCCCTCGACTGGGTCGCGCGTGGCGTGAGCGCCGCCAGCCCTTTGCTCAAGGACAACAAACCAGACGGCGCCATCGAACTCCAGGAGCAAGCGCTCGACGTGATCGAGGAGGCCGCCGCCTTGATCGAGGAGTTGACGATGACACGTTCCGCCTTCGCCAGCGTGCTCGAGATCACCGGGAGCGCCCTCGCCCCGAGCCCGCTGCTGGCAGAGATCGAGGACGAGCAGACTCAGCTGACCGCCGTTACGCAAGAAGCCAAACCAGAGGAGTATCTTAGCCTCGTCGTCCCGCAGAAGAATTTGATCCATGCGGTGGATGCGGTGCTGAGCTCCCTCGACCCCCTGGCGCATAAGATCGAGTCCGGGACGGTGTTGCTCTTCGCCAAAGAGGACATGGACGCCGCTGCAATCGGCTTGGAGAACGATGACATCGAGGATACGCGCGACGCGCAGTCCTTCGTCGTCGAATCGCTGCAGGAGCTGCGCGAGAAGATCGACAAGGTCACCCCTGAGTACCGCTACATCCTCGAGGTCACCGAGTTTTTGTATGAGGTGGTGCCCCAAAGCGCCGTGATGCGCACCGGGATGCGGCAACTGCAAGAGGAGGTCGAAGGCGCACCAGGCGCGGGCGCTTTGAAGGAGAAAGCCGAGCGGTTCGGCAGCAATCTGCAAAAGCTCACCGGAGAGGAACGCCATGCGGTCACCGCACAGCAGTTGGTGCAAGAGATCGGGGCGGCGAACTCCGACTCCGAGGAGGCGCTTGACGCGCTCCTGGCGGACACCGAGGAGTTGCAAACCCTGATGGAGAACCTCGCCTACCTGATCACGCCGCCGCCGACCGGTGGCATCACTGAAGAGCCGTCGGCCGAGGTTGAAATTCTTAACGCTGCGCTGTCGGTCGCAGCTCACCACAAGGATCTCTCCCGCAATACCCAGACCGCCAAACTGGAGCAACTCGCCGACCTCGCCATGCAGCAGCACAAACTCGCGAGCCAGTGCAAAGCCCTCTTCCCGCCGTCGCCACCACCGCCGGTTGAACCTCCAGCAGAGGAGGCGGAAGCGCCAGAGTCAGTCGATCCTTTTGAGGCCGTTGGACCGGAAGTCGACCCGGCGCCCGAACTTGAACCAGAGCCCGCCGTTGAAGAACAGGCTCCCGCCCCGATTCCGCCCGCCCCTGAGCCACACCCGAATATCGCAGCAGCCCATCAACACCTTAGCGAGGCGGCCGCGAACTTGGAGTCTGGCGACCGTGATGCGGCGATCGCCAGCCAGAATCAGGCGGCCGATGCCCTGCGCTACTTCATCCTGGAGTATGCACTAAAGTATGTCGCCGTGCCTCCACCGGCTCCTCCCGCGGATCCCGCGCCCTCTGATGATGCCGAGCCCGACGACAGCGAGTTGCAGCTTTTCCTGCCCGGCGCACTTACCGGTGAGCGACCGAAGGGTGGGCGCCTCGAGTGGCAGGTGTTGGGGCGCCGTGACCGGGCCGCTTTGAACGAGAACTTCGCGCGTGAGTTGCCCCTCGAATACCGCGCCATCCTCAAGGACTACTACGAAAGGCTGACGGAATGAAAAATCTCTGCACCCAGTGCGTGGTCATCTTGACCTTCGCTTGTTTCGCGTTCACGCCGCCGCTCCATGCGCAGCTTCCCGGATCCGGTGACGGCGCGCCCGAGCTGAGCGCCGAGGCGTCACGCGCCATCGACAAGGGCCTCGCCTATTTGCTTACCGTCCAAAAAAAGGACGGATCGTGGGATAGTAACGGGGAGGGGGGGCATGCGGTGGGCATCACTTCGCTCGCCCTCATGGCGTTCATGTCGAAAGCGCATTTCCCCGGCTTCGGCCAATACGGGGATCAGTTGGACCGCGGCATGAAGTGGTTGCTGAAGCAGGCCAGGGAACGGCCCGACGGTTACCTGGGAACGGTGATGTACGAACACGGGCTCGCCACTCTCGCGCTCTCCGAGCTGTGGGGGATGGCGCGCGATCCGGAGGATGATGACGGGATCCAGAAAGCGCTCGAGAAAGCGGTCGATGTCATCCTTCGTTCCCAGAATCCCGGTGGGGGGTGGCGCTACCAACCGCAGGCGGACGGCGGCGAGGACACCTCCTGCACGCAGACGGTTTTCCACGCCCTGGCCTCGGCCCGCCAGGCCGGAATCTATGTCCCCAACGAAACGATCGCCAAAGTGGCAAAATATTTGAAAAGCGCGCAGGATCCCGCGACCGGAGGCTTCACCTACACGCCGGGGGGAAACAAGAAAGTGACCGCAGCCTGTACCGCCGGCGGCGCCTATATCGCGCAACTCGCGGGGCAGCGCGATACTGAGATGACCAATGCCGCGCTGCGCCATCTAAGGAGCCTCGCGCCCGGGATCATCACCGGCGGCGGGAGTTACTACTACTACACCCATTACTACGCCATCCAGGCCATGGTGCAGGCGGGCGACGATGAATACGCCAAGTGGTATCCGCTTGTCCGGGACGCCTTGATCAGTCGGCAGAAGGAGGAGGGCGCCTGGGACAAGGGGCGCGGGCACGGGGGAAGCTCCTACACGACTCCGATGGCGATCATCATCCTGGCGACCCCGCATCGCTACATCCCGATTTATCAGCGGTGATAGAACAACACCCAGCGACGATTGGCTTGCGAACGGCCGGCCTCGCCTGGGTTTTGTGTTCCGTCGCGGTTATTTTTGGCCAAGACCCAGCAACTCCGGCGGCAAGGATCCCCGCGAAAGAGATCGGCGCCCTTCAGCAGGAGCTCGCCGAGGCGGGCGAGGCTTCCTCCGTCACCGTTGCCGTCTCTGCGGAGGGGGCCGGTTACGCGAAGACAGGAGTTGAACCGAAGACCTATCCGCCAAATTCGAAAAACAATCCGCTGACCCCGACCTCTGCCCATGTTTCTTACGGTGAACACGAACGGAACAAGCTCGATTTTTGGCAGGCGGAGTCCGAGACTCCAACCCCGGTCATCATGATCCTTCACGGTGGTGGCTGGGTCGCCGGCAGCAAAGTAAATGTTCCAAGAAACCCTCGCTTCCCAAATCTCCGTGCCATTGTGGGGGAGGGGATTTCGGTTGTGGCGATAAACCATCGGTTGATCGGAAAGCATACCGAGGGCGTTGTGCCACCGGTCAAGGGAACACTTGAAGACGTCGCTCGGGCGGTGCAGTTCATCCGTAGCAAGGCCCGCGAATGGAACATCGACAAGGACCGGATTGGCTCCTATGGCCATTCGGCAGGCGGCTGTTCGAGTTTGTGGCTGGCCTACCACGACGACATGGCCGATCCGAAGAGTGAGGATCCGGTTGCCCGCGAATCAACCCGGCTCTGGTGCGCCGCTGGGTCCGGTGCGCAGACGACGCTTGATCCGAAGCAGATGAACGAATGGTTTGCCAGCCCCGGCTATGGTGGCCATGCCTTTGGGGATTATGCCTTCTCCAAGGAGTTTGATAGGTTCCTGGCTGACAGGGAGAAGCTGCTTCCTTGGATTAAGGAATACTCCCCCTGGGGACTTGTCAGTGCCGGAGACCCACCGGTCTATCTGGCCTATGGCAATGAGCCGCCTGCTTCGGGTCTCGGTCCGGACTCGATCCATGGCGTCACCTTTGGCGTTCGCCTGAAGAAGCGCTGCACCGAGCTGGGGGTCGAGTGTCATGTCGTTCACCCAGGCGCTCCGGGCGCGAAATTCAAGAGTCCCATCGATTACCTTGTCGCGACACTCAAGGTACCAGCTCGAGCGGACGAGTTGAAACCACAATGATAGTCTCGCTCCATACGCCATTGCGATTTTGGCATGGCAAGCATGCATTCGACATCAAGATGATGGCAAGTCGGGTGGTGCGAGGTTGCTGCGTGGCGGTCTTGCTGGCATTCGGAAGCTTGTGGGGTGCCGGAGTGGCAGCCGGAGCGCCATCCGAAGTCATTACCGAGAAAGAAATTGGCGTCCTGCAGAAGAGCCTCGTCGAGGCGGGCGGGGCCTCCTCCTCGACCAGACAACGCCGGGCTTATAAAAGCGTCGTCCGCGATGGGGAAGAGTTGCTCGACAACTCGCCGGCGGCACCCAACTGGTGGCGTGTTTTGGAGATCGTGTTCCAAAGCCAGAAGCGGCTGCTTGGCCTGGAGAACTCGGAAGACAATCGCACCGCCCTCCTCGCCACCAGCGCCAAGCTAGCGAAAGCGCCCGATGAGTATGCTGAATTGCGCCTGGAGGCAGACCTGCTTTTGTCGGAACAGCGTCTTTCTGCCAAAAACGCGGACGTGAAGGAGCGGGCCGAGGCTCTCGCGGCACTCATCGAACGTTACCGCGGCACGCCGGCGGAGGCAAAGAGTCTGATGATGGCCGCGCGGATTGCTCCGAAGCTGCAAGCGTTCGAATTGCAGAAGCGAATCGCGGACGCCCTGGGCGAACGTTTCGCAGGCGATCCAAGCGTGATCGAGTTCCGTCGGCAACAGCTCGGGCTCGCTCGGCAGGACGTGCTGTTTGCCGGTATTTACACACGGGCGGACGGTGTTGTCCTGCGTTTTCCGGCTGATCTGATGGGGAGGCAGAGCGTCATGGTGTTCTGGTCACGAAAGACAGAGGGCTACGAGGCCTACCTCAAAATGATCAAGAAGGTTCAGGATGAACTGCCGGGTCAATTCGAGGTTTTTAGTTTTAATCTCGACGAACTGTCTGACGCGGGCGCGTCGGAGCTAAAAGCTCTGGGCCTCAACTGGACGGTGATGCGGCTGCCTGGGGGCAAGAAGAGCCAGGCCTTTCGCACCTATGGAATCAATGACCCGATCGGCTTCCTGGTCAACGCGTATGGCCATGCTCTTCTGGCGCCGGCCTCGCTGAACGCGGCGGAGCAGGTCAAGCTTGGCGTGCGCGGGCTACAGATGGGGATGGCCACGTTGAATCGGCGCCTTGACGACCCACGCTATCTCTCGCAATTGCAGTCGCTGTTCGTTGGCGATGATCTGGTTGCCGAGCCCGATGGTCCCCTGGATGCCGCCTTGCCGCCTGAGTTGAAGATGGTCCCCGCGTTCAGCGAGGCCGGCGCCAGAAGAGCAAAGGGCCCGGGCAGGGAAGCGAGCGCCAAGCTGGCTCGCACAGCCGACTCAGTGCCGGCCGAGACACTACGCGACATCCAGGGGTGTTTCACCCCGGCACCTTTCCGCTACCGACTGACGACCGCCGAGGCGCTGGCGAACTACGAGAAGGCCGAGAAGCTGTGCGGTGAGGCGGTCAGGCAACACCCGACCGCGCCGGACCTCTGGATCGTGCGCAACCGGAGAATCATCGCCCTTCTGGGTATGTGGAACCTTGCCGGTGGGCCCAGGCATCTTGAAGAAGCGGCCAGAGAGGCGCGCACTTCTCTGAGCGCGAAGCTGCCTCCCGGGGCCGACATCGTCCCGCGATTCTGTCTCGCCATGGAAATACTCCGGCAAGGGGAC
This sequence comes from Planctomycetota bacterium, assembly GCA_002720975.1. GTDB lineage: Bacteria > Planctomycetota > UBA1135 > UBA1135. Next base: position 13,060 of record PBIX01000087.1, read on the forward strand.
TCGCCGCCGGAGTCCGTCATCCCGGACTTGATCGAGAAAGCGGGCGGGGACGGAGCGCCCTGTTCAGCTCATGCCGCGGCCGCGATCCTGGCGCTGCACGCCAACGCGCTGGACTTGCACGATCGCTACCGCGCCACGCTGCTGGCAGCGCCGGACGGGGGCAACCCCGCGCTGTGGTCCATGGTCTCGTTCCTGCGTGATCGAATCCACCGCTTCCGCCTGATGAAGGGCAATTACATCCACAAGGAAGGCGAGTCGGTGCGTAGCTACATGATCGGTTATGCCGACCCCCCGGCGACGGAACTTTTGCCGAACTTGACGCTCAAGGCCCTTGATGGGCGAACGCTGAACCTCCCGCAGGATACTAACGGCAAACTGACGATGTTGGTTTTTGTCGAGCCGTCTGCGGATCCCAATGCGGAGTTTCCCATCGACGTAGGTTCAGACATGAAGCCGCGGCATCACAGCATGCCCAGATTCGCGTGCGACCTGGCAGACAAGCATGTCAACAAGGACCTGAACGCCATCGTGGCCTTTTTGTCCGACGATGCGGACCGCATTGCGGCCGTGATGAAAGCACGGGAGTATACCTGTCAGGCGACGATGGTGCCGGGCGGCCTCGCCAACCCGATGGTGCGCCGGCTGGGCATTCTGTCGGCGGATCGGATCCCGAATGTCTTCCTGCTCCGCCGGAACGGTTCCATCGCGTGGCACTCATCGGGACTGCCCTACCAGGACGCCTCGGAATTCGTGGCCCTGCTCTCCACGAAACTCCGCATCGAGACCTATGAAGTGGGGAGGGCCTGCGAGGCGCTGGAGAAGGGCGATTTCAAGGGGGCGGCACGCGTCTTCGGCGGCCCCTATCTTCCCTGGAATCCCGATCGCTACGGCTGGCGAGGCCCGAGATACCACGGGCAGGCCCTGGCCTATGTGGGCTTGCAGGACTGGAATGCCGCGCTCGAGTCGATCGAGAAGGCGATCGACGCCCAGAAATTGCGCTACTACCTGCAACGAAGAAGCAAGGACCCGACCTTATGGCGAAAGGAAGCCGCCACGGTGACGATCAATAACCCGAATGACACCATGGTGGAACTGTGGTCTGTCAGGGCCGAAATCCTCGCCAAGCTTGGCCGCAGTGACGAGGCGGCCCAAATGCGCAAGCGCGCCGCAGAACCAGCCAGACCAGATGTTCCGAGCGTTTACAAGTCGACCCACGAGAGATTAAAAAACTGGTTAAAGCAGCACAGAATGGAGACACAAAAACCATGAACACACGAACAACGATTGGCGGTTTTTGTTTAGCGATGGCGGCGACGTTACCGAGCCTTCCCTCCTCAGCGGCGGACGACAAGCCGGACGACGGGCCCGGTGCTGTACGAGTTATCAAGGAAAAGCCGGCGGATGCGATGAGCCTTCAGCGATTGGGCAAGGCTGTGTTGGCGTCCAAGCCGCTGACCTACTGGCGGATGCACGGCAAGGAGGAGGCGGTCGCCATTGACGCGTCTCCCAACGGAAACAACGGAACGTACGAGAAGGGCGCCTCACCTTATTCCCCAGACGGTAAAGCCGGCAACCTGAACGGTGGGCGCATGCGGGCCGGGTTGGAACTGCCGGCCAACACATACAGTGTGGAGTTGTGGTTCTGGAACGAGACGCCCCATCACGCGCGCTTGGTTACCGGATACATGTTTTCACGCGGGCCAGACGGTGACAAAAGTGCGGTCGGTGACCATTTGGGAATTGGCGGCACACACGGCGCCGCCGGGCGGCTCTTCCTCTTTAATGGAAATCAGCGGAACCAGACGATCGAGGGCTCAACGCAACTTGTGCCGCGTACCTGGAATCATGTCGTGATGGTCCGGCAAAAGAACGAAGTGGCCGTTTATTTGAATGGTCATACCGAACCGGAAATCCAGGGCCGGCTGGCCGTCACGTATAAACCGGATAGCGCACAGATTTTTGTCGGTGGTCGCAGCGATAACTTCGCAAACCTCGTTGGCCGTATGGACGAAGTCGCCCTATACGATCGGGCGCTAACACCGAAGGAAGCGAAGGCTCATTTCGATGCCGCGGGAGTGACGCAGGTTGAAGGGCCGAAACAATCAGCCGCAGTGCGCGTGGCAAAAGACGGCGAGACCGAACACTTCTGGTACCGCCTAGCGCCAGTCGACCCTTACATCGACTCGCAGCGCGATAACAAGGCCTTCGCTTTTCGGAAAGGCGTCATCCTGCTCTCGGAAGACAACGGAAAGACCTGGCCGCATACGAAGGCATTTCCCAACGCGAAAAATATCACGTTCAGTTGTATTATGAAAAACGGGAACGTCCTTTTTGCTACGCGCACCAAGCTTTATCTGAGCACGGACAACCTGAAAACGCACAAGCAAATTACGGTCAAGGATCAGAAAGGTCGCGACTATCTGCCACATACTCCGCGAGATCCCAACCAACCCGGTTGGTACTTTCATCCGCTAGACGGCGTTCACACCTGGGACGTGGACGGAAGGGAGATGCTGGTGTGGGGCAACTACTGCAATGTCATCGGCGGCTCCGTTCCCGTAAACATTTACTACTCGACCGACCAGGGGCGGACGGTAAAAATCGCCTGTTCATTCGGCCGGAACCCCCGCTACACGGACGGCGGAACGCCGCTTGGCGATCCCGACAATCCCGTGATCTGCCGGCACATTCACTCGGTTGCCTATAACCCCAAAGAAAATGCCTTTTACGCTTGCACCGGTGATCACGACCTAAATGCGAAGCACGAGTGTCACTGGTTGCGTGGCTTGTATGATCGGGACAAGGATACGTGGATCTGGAAAGTGCTGGAATCAACTGACTCGAATACCCGCTATAAATCTGGCGGCATCAACTTTGTCGATGGCAACGTCTACTGGGCCGCCGACGCCAACGGGAGGAAGCCTCATGACCGCGGCATTTTTCGTTGCAACCCGGCGGACCTCGCCGATCCCTCGAAGCACACCATGCTCTTCGACCCGAAATATCCAGTAGCCTTGATGATCATTGAAGATGGTGTGATTCTTGCCGGCCACATCGCGCTAGAATCCCCATTCCGCACAGGAATCATGTTCTCGCCCGACATGGGCAAGACCTGGGCGCAGTACGACTTGAAGGAATTCGGCAAGCGTACCGCGGTGCGTTTCCACCGGAAAAACAGCGACGGATGGTTCCGAGTCGATCTGAGAACAGGGTGGGTCACACCGAACGAGGTTCTGTTCATCAAGCCGAAATAGCATGCAATCATGGAAGGTTGTTACCGAAAAGGTGGCAGAGCGGAAACAACAATTACCTGCTGCAACAAAGGAATATCGAATCATGAAGAAACACGACACCATTAAGAGTGCATTGATCATGACGATCCTGGTCCTGTCGACATCCGTCTTTGCCGCAGGGGCACCAGCGCCGTTCAGCCTGAGCCCCGACGGGAAGAAACTCGAGGCACATTACAGCAAGATGCTGTCTGATCTCAGGGAAGCGATCACGCGTCTGGAACCCAAGGTGGATGAGAACGTTAAGGCCGCATTTACCAAGCAGCTGGATGCGCTTAGCAGTGTCCCGCCCATTACCAAGACCGTCAAGAACCACATCACCAAGACCGTGCGGGAAGTCACCCTGAAATGCGACCCGGGCAACCCTGCCTTTGTAGAGAAACAGAAAGAGGTGCTTCTGGCTGCCAGGGCTGTTCTGAAAAATGTTGACGTCTTTCCAGGCGGCGAGGAAGCGCTGGCCACCATGGCCAAATTCGCACTGCTGACACATGCCACCCCGAATCGCCTGGCCGGGTTTGCGCAAACGGGCGAAGAGGAAAGAGCGTTGATCGATGACCTCCTGAATGACGACAAACTGGTCGCGCAGGTCATGATCCTGGGTGGAGCCGGCGATTACGGTCAAGCCATGCGAAACTACAGGGCCATTCAAGAAGCCACGAAGCGCTCTCACGACGGCTTCTTTCAAACCTGGGCCCTGGCTGCATCGCTCCAGTATGCCCACGATCACTATGTTTATCCCGGTATCCCGGCGGAAGAGTCTCTGGTCAAGTACTACCTGAATTACCTGAAGGCATACGACGACGGCGTCCTGGACCCCGCCTTTTCCAAGCTGGGCGGGACAGGATGGAACTATCGCTTCGTGTTTCCAGACGTCTACACGCTTGAAGATATCGAGTGGATCAGAAAGGTGTTGCGCAACTACCGTCCCGATCACACGCGCCTGGATTACAGATGGCGCTACTGCCGTATCGTGAGAAGCGACGTCCCCTACGGCTCGCGCATTATGCCGGCACGCCCCGATTTGAACCTGTCGAGAATTCAGGATTTCCTTCTCGAGGGCGGTGTCTGCGGGCCCCGCGCATTTGTCGGGCAGATCTCGGGATATGCTTTTGGCATACCGTCGCGTCGTGCGCCCTCCCCGGGGCATGGCGCCATGGCGCACTGGACGCCGGACGGATGGACGACGGTCCTGGGACCGCACTTCTATTTCTGCTCGCACATCGATGGAATGAAGCCCATGGAGTTCCTGTTGCTCTCACAGGCGCAAGAAGACCCCGAGGGGTTCAAACAGGTGCTGATGTGTGAGTGGCTGGGGAAAGCGCTGGGTGAAGCTGCCCCGCGTGACTACGGATCAAGCGGTGGTTTCTGGCAATTGCTTGGTTTCTACAAAAAGCATGCCATCGTCGAAGATGAGAAAATAAAGGACATCGGGACCACGGGTGAAGAACTCGCAGAATCCAATGTGAGTAGCGAAACGGAAGAGGTCGAGCAGATAGAGATCCCCGAAGAGTTTCGAGAGGTCACCGTGGCCGAGGATGGCACCGTCACCATCCCCGTGGCGGCATGCAAATCACCAAAAAACGGTGAGAAGATAAGATTCATGGAAAGAGTCGATGGCGGCATGCAAGCGCACTATGGTATCATCGGTCAGCGCCCGGAAATGCTCGCTTACACGGTAGAGATCCCTAAAGCCGGCAAGTACGAATTCAGGGCCCATGTCTGTACCGTGACCGTGGACCGACAAGCCCTCCTTCGCGTCAACAGGAGAACGCTCCTGGATGTCGACATTCCCTACACCAAAGCCGACTGGATGGACACCGCACCCGTTGAACTCGATTTGAAAGAGGGACGAAACCGAATCGGATATACCCATTACATCCCGAACAAGGGTGTGAGCATCAGGCATTTCACCCTGAAGCCGGTGAAGATGGTGGCTGCAAGGTCCGGTCTGGCCGCCAGCTCTGGTGGCGCGGGGCAGAACGAGATCGCGAACACGATCGGAGTCAGGATGGCGCTGATCAACCCCGGGTCATTGATGATGGGGTCGACAACGGGGCCAGGTGACGAACGCCCGGCGCACCGCGTGAAGTTGACCAAGGGTTTCTACATGGGGGTGACCGAGGTCACCCAGGAGCAGTGGGAGTCGGTGATGCCCGATAATCCAAGCAGATTCAAGGGGGCCGATCGGCCCGTTGAGAATGTGGTGGTGGCTGACTGCGTCGAGTTCTGCAAGCGGCTGACACAGAAAGAGAGAGCCGAAGGCAAGCTGCCGGAAGGCGCTGAGTACCGCTTGCCCACCGAAGCGGAGTGGGAATACGCCTGTCGGGCCGGGTCGGAAACCAAGTACGGATTCGGGGACTCAGAAACGGAGCTGGGTGAATACGCCTGGTGCCGCGAGAACTGTGTGCGTACGCAGCCAGTTGGCATGAAGAAGGCCAACGCGTGGGGCCTTTTCGATATGCACGGGAACGTCTGGGAATGGTGCTCGGATTGGCACGGGAGCTACAGTGCAGGTGAAACGGAGGATCCGACGGGCGCACCGGCCGGGGCGGCCTGGAGTCACCGCGTCTTCCGCGGCGGCAGCTGGGGCAGCACCGTCGCCCACTGCCGGTCGGCGGCTCGCAACGGCTGCGGGACCAGTAACTCCCGGCTCAGCGGCTTGGGCTTCCGCCTCGTGAGAACCTTACCAGCTCAGTAGTCGCGGCCCAGCCTTCGCACAAGGCTACGGCGGGCAGGCTGCGACTGGGCTACAGAGAGGATTACAGCCTTTCCGCAACAGAAAACTCCATAAGGAGATGACACGAAAGCGAACCCAACTTGTTTTACAACTTGCAGCCGGCCTGGCCTGCGTGGTGGCGTGCGCCCGGGAACCGGCGGCGTCGGTGGTCGGGATTCCCGAGCACGCAATCACCGAACTACAGAAGGACCTGGCCGAGGCGGGCAGGGAATCCTCGTCGACCAGGAAACGTCGTACCTACAAGAACGTTGTCCGCGATGGGGAAGATTTGCTCGAAGCTGCCCCTGAAGCGCCGAACCGATGGCACGTTCTGGAAATCATCTTCCAGGGCCAGAAGCGCCTGCTCGGCTTGGAGAATTCCGAGCGCAACCGCGAGGCGCTTTTGGCGACCAGTAGCAAGCTGGTCGAGGCGCCGGACGAGCTTGCCGATCTGCGCCTTGAGGCGGATATGTTGCTCTCGGAGCGGGATTTGTCGGCAAAGAATGCGGATGTGAAGAAACGCGCCGCGGCCCTGGGGGAATTGATTGCACGCTACCGCGATACACCGGGGGAGGCGAAGTGCCTGATGATGGCCGCCCTGATCGCACCGAAGCTGGAGGCCTTTGACCTCGAAGATGAGATCGAGCGGACACTGTGTGAACGTTTTGCTGGTGACCTCGACGTGATCGAGTGGCGGCGTAAATATCGCGACTTCAGCCACCTGCCGGTACAGTTCGCGGGCACGTTCAAGAGGGCCGACGGCATGGCGATTTCGTTCCCCGCGGACCGCATGGCGCACACCAGTGTGATGTTTTTCTGGTCGAAGGAAACTCCGGAGATCGAGCCGCAATTCGAAGAGATCAAGGATTTGCAGGGACGCTTTCCTGGCCAGTTTAAGGTATACAGTTTCAACTTGGACGAGTTGCCCGATGCCGGTGAGAGCGTTCTGCGGGCGCGGGGAACGGACTGGACGGCGTTGCACTTACCGGGCGGGAGGAAAAGCCAGGTCTACCGCGCCTATGCGAGCCAGGACCCGGTTGCCATTCGGGTGAATGCGCACGGGCACGCCTTCGTTTCGGCAAGTCAGACCAGGATTATCGCCGAGGAGGCACCTATGGAGCAGAATTTCGACGAACTGCGATACCACGCCCAATTGCAGTCGTTGTTCATCGGGGATTTCATGGTGACCCGGCACGCGCCTGCCCCCGTGAAGGGGACGGATCCTGACACGTGGTTCAGGGAGATCGAGGATTGCTTCGTCCCGGCGCCACTCCGTTATCGCTTGTCGCGGTCGCAGGCGCTGGCGAACTACGAGAAGGCGGAGAGGCTCTGCCGTGAATCCATCGCCGAGCCTTCGAGGGCACCCGATCTGTGGCGCGTCCGCAATTGCCGGATCATCGCCCTGCTGGGGATGTGGAATTTGGCGAACGAGCCGAAGCACTTGGAGGACGCGGTAAAAGAAGCGCAGGCAGCGTTGGCCGCCGGACTGTCCCGCGGAACCGAGATCGTTTCCCGTTTCTGTCTGGCCAAGGATGCGCTTCGCCGGGGCGGATCCAATCCGCGCGTGCTGCTCACCGAATGGGTCAAAGCGCTGGGTGGAGACGATGCTTCC
>PBIX01000088.1 GCA_002720975.1 Planctomycetota bacterium
CCGGCTCTTCTGCGGGCTCTTCTGCGGGCTCTTCTGCGGGCTCTTCTGCGGGCTCTTCTGCGGGCTCTTCTGCGGGCTCCTCTGCAGCCTTGGCTTTCGGCTTGGCCTTGGACTTCGCCTTGGGCTTCTCGGCAGGTGCCTCCTCAATGAGGGCCTCCTCGAGGACGGCCACGGCCACAGTCAGGTGGCTGGTCTTCTTCGCGAATGGCATCGCACGCCCCTGGGGGCCGGCACGCCAGCGCAAGCGATTGTTCAGCATCGGGCCATCGTCGGCACGCGCATCCACAACAACCAGACGGTTCAAATCCACGCTCTCGTCCTGGGCGGCGTTGGCCACGGCGGACTTGAGAACCTTGATGTAGAAGGCGGCAGCCCGTTGCGGCGCAAACTCAAGCAACTCGAAGGCCTCGTTGGCCGAGCGGCCACGGATGAGGTCCGCGATAAGGCGTGCCTTGCGCTGCGTGATGCGCGCATAGCGGTGCTTGGCGCGATAGTCTTTCTGAAGGGTGGTCACGGTGTTCTCCAATTAGCGAGTGGCTCAGCGGATCTTCTGAGCTTCCTTCTTGTTGGTGTGGCCACGGAACATGCGGGTCTGAGAGAACTCTCCCAGCTTGTGCCCCACCATGTCCTCGGTCACAGCGACCTTGAGGTGTTGCTTGCCGTTGTGGACCATGAAGGTGTGCCCGATGAAGTCGGGCGGAATGGTGCACGCGCGCGCCCATGTCATGATGGGGTCGTGGGTGCCGGCCATGTTTTGGGCCTCCACCTTTGCGGCGAGTTTGGGGTCGATGTACGGCCCTTTTTTTAGACTACGTCCCATGGTCTAGAGCTACCTCTTCTTACGACGACGGATGATAAAGCGATCCGTCGGGTGGTTGCGGCGACGGGTACGCCCGCCCTTGGCCAACACGGCGGTGGGAGAGCAGGGGTGACGGCCCCCGGCGGTTCGACCCTCGCCACCACCCATGGGGTGATCGACGGGGTTCATGGCCGTTCCGCGGACGTGCGGACGGCGGCCAAGGTGGCGCCTGCGGCCAGCCTTGCCCAGTTTCACGTTCTGATAGTCCGTGTTGCCCACGCGCCCGATGGTGGCACGGCAGGTCACATGGATACGGCGCAGCTCGCCCGACGGCAGCAGGAGCACTGCGTAGGAGCCTTCCCGCGCCTGCAATTGAGCGGCGGTTCCGGCGCTACGACAGATCTGGCCTCCGCGGCCAGGCTGCAGCTCGACATTGTGCACTTGCACACCAACGGGGATGTTCTCAAGAGGCATGGCGTTGCCCGGGTTGGGCTCCGATTCCGCTCCAGAGGTGATGGTCTGTCCGACCTCAAGGCCGATGGGCGCCAGGATGTAGCGCTTCTCGCCATCCGCATAAACCAACTTGGAAATGAAGCAGGTGCGGTTGGGGTCGTACTCGATGGTGGCCACGCGTGCGGGGATGCCATCCTTGTTGCGCTTGAAGTCGATCAGACGGTAGCGGCGCTTGTGCCCGCCCCCGCGGTGACGACAGGTGATGCGCCCACGATTGTTGCGCCCGCCCGTCTTCTTGAGAGGCCGCAGGAGCGACTTCTCAGGAGTGGTGCAGGTGATTTCGGAGTAGTCCAGGACGCTGCCATGGCGGCGTCCAGGCGAGGTCGGCTTGTATTTGCGAATGCCCATAACAGTTTTGGTCGTTGTGCGTCAGGCGGCGTCGGGGGTACTTGCTGTGTGAAGCAGCACCCCAGAGAGCTGCGGCCTAGAAGACGTCGATCGTTTGCCCCTCCTCCAGAGTCACCATGGCCTTCTTCCAGTCGGGACGCCTTCCGGCCACCCAACCACGACGACGGGTCTTGCCCATCACGGTCAGTGTGTTGACCGACTCCACCTTCACTTCAAACACAGCCTCGACAGCCTGGCGGATCTCCACCTTGTTGGCATCCCGTGGGACGTGGAAGTGGTAGGCGTTGCGCACGGCTGAATCCATGCTGCCTTTCTCAGTGATCACCGGCTTGGCGACGATGTCGTACATGCGCTGACTGGTGTTCATGACTACTTGCCTCCCTCAGGCTTGGCCGAGACGCCGACTCTGGCGCTCACGCTGTCCACGGCACCGCGTTCAGCGATGATCAGGCCACCATTGACCACATCGAAGGTGCACAGTTCGTCCGCCACGCGCACGGCAACACGGGGGAAGTTCCTGAAGGACTTCCAGAGGTTCGTATTGCGCTCTGAAATCACGATGCACGCCCGATTGGGAGAACCCAGGTCGTTCAGGATCTTGCGCGCCGCCTTGGACGAGGGCTGACTGAACTCACCGAAGTCGGCGATGACGAGTTCCCCATCGGCGATCTTCCCCGCCAGAGCGGAGCGCAGGGCCACACGACGCGCCTTGGCGGGCATGTGGTAGGAGAAGTCCCGGGGATGAGGGCCGAAGACCGTTCCACCACCGCGCCAAATGGGCGACTTGCGGTCGCCGGCACGCGCACGACCCGTGTGCTTTTGCTTGTAGGGTTTGGCGTTGGTGCCCTTGACCTCGGAGCGGCCGCGAACCTTCGCGGTGCCCTGACGCTGGTTGGCCATGTGCATGACCACCGCGTCCTTCAAGGTGCGGTAGAGAACCTTGCCACCGAAGGAGCTCTCGTCGAATTCGACTTCGCCCACGTTGCCGGCCTTATAGCTCTTGACTTGCATGGAGATCAGCCTTTCTTGACGCCTGTTCGGGCCGACTGGACTTGGACGAAACCACCGTTGGGGCCGGGAATCGCGCCCTTGACGAAGAGAAGTCCACGATCCTGGTCCACACGCAGGATCTCGAGGTTCTTGGTGGTCTTGCGCTTGGCGCCGTAGTGGCCCGACATACGCTTGCCCTTGATCACGCGGCCCGGGTAGGCCGAGCAGCCGATGGAGCCCGGACGGCGGTAGTTCATGGAGCCGTGGGTCTTGGGACCACGTGAGAACCCGTGGCGCTTGATCGTTCCGGCGAATCCCCGTCCCTTGCTGGTGCCGATCACGTCCACTATGTCGCCCTCGTTGAAGGACTCGACCGTGACCGCATCCCCCACACCCATTTCCGTGGGCTCCTTGAGCCGGTCCTCGCGCAGGAAGCGCTTGGGCGCGGTTCCGGCCGCCTTGGCCGTTCCACGCATGGGCTTCTTGGCCAAGCGGTCCGGGAGGTCCTCGAATCCCAGCTGGACGGCGTCATAGCCGTCGCGTTCCTGAGTTCGAACCTGCATGACCACACAGGGGCCTGCTTCGACGACGGTACAGCCCGTGGCTGTGCCGTCCTCGGCAAACAACTGCGTCATGCCTTTTTTGCGCCCTAGAATCAGCGTCATGATTCCCGAGAGAGAGAGAGGGGTGAGTACCGGTTCGACCAAGAGCCCTCGGATGAGGACGTAAACGCTTGGCCACGCGGTCGGAGGTTGAATTTGGAAGTGGGTCCTCGGCTCGCGTACTTGCCGAGGGAGCTGTCTGATCGGTCGCAGTTCGTGGTCCTGGCACCCGTGTGCTCAGTGTCCTTCGTCGGCGCTGGCCGACGCTCGCGGCTCTAGGCCTTGATACGGATGTCCACGCCCGCGGGCATATTGAGGGAAGAGAGTGAGTCGATGGTCTGGGACGTCGGCTCCGAGATGTAGATCAATCGCTTGTGCGTTCGGATCTCGAACTGCTCGCGCGACTTCTTGTCGATGAACGGAGAGCGCAGGACGGTGTAGCGCTCGATCCGCGTGGGGAGCGGAATGGGTCCAGCCACCTGCGCGCCCGTGCGTCGCGCTGTCTCCACGATCTCGACACTGGACTGGTCCAATGCCTCGTGGTCGTAGGCCTCCATTCGGATTTGAATCTTTTCGCTCATGCGGTCGGTACCCGTCGCAGCCCGTGGATCACGGTTTCAGACGAGCGGGTTGGGGTAGGTCGGGAACGGAGTGTGAGGGGGCGTGCAACGCTCGATTGGAGAGCCGAGAAGAGCAGAAATATTGAAGGCCAGTGACTGCGTACAATGGCCATCAGGCCACTAAACAGGTCACGGAGCAGGTCGTAGGAGGGGGTGCCGACTGGGGAAGCAGGCACCTGAACGGATTCGAATTGGATTGCAAACCACCCGTAGACGGGCGCCTTTTGCCGCTCCAAATGAGGCGCAGGACCGGGGCTCTTGACCCGGCCCAACCCCGCTCGGCGCGGTTAGGGGGGGGAGACGATAGCGGCAAGGGGGGGGAGGGTCAACACTGGGCCGGCAGATCCTCACCGGTCCGGTCCTCTCTGGGCGCCCCCAGGAAGGCACCGGAAGCCCCGGCGACGCCCATCCCTCCCATGGGCACCATGAAGCCCCTCTCAGGGCCGAGGAGGGGAGTAGGGCAGCCCCAATCATCGCCCACCGCGTTCCAGGAAACCATGAACTTCCCACAGCGAGCTCTATCACCAGATTGGCAGGGATTCGTTCGAAATTGCAATCCTACACCCGGCGCATCGGCCAGCTGTCTCGTCAGATCCAGGACAGGCCCCGGGCCTGCAGCTCCTCCTCCGGCACCTCCACGAATCCCGCTGGGGTCAGGCTGAAGCCCGCCCGCCCCTGGGACAGGGAGCGGACGGCCGTGGAGTAGCCGAACATCTGCCCCAGGGCGACGGTCCCGGTGATGGTGCGCAGGTCCCCCTCAGCGAGAACCTCCCCCACGACCGCCCGGCGGGCGGCCAGATCCGCAATGATCCCGCTGGAGAACGCCTCCGGGGTTTGGACCTCGAAGGACATGCGGGGTTCCAGGAGGCAAGCCGGGGCATCCCGCAGGGCCTGCCCCAAGGCCGACGTGGCGGCCTGCGCGTAGGCCGCCGCATCCTCGCGCTCGGGATGGCGGCCCACGGCGGTGATCCGCACCGAGCCCGCCACCAGAGCGTATCCGAATCGCGGCCCCCCCATCGATTCCTGGCCCACGGCCTCCTCCACCGCTCGGCGTATATGCGGAGGTAGGTCCAAGTCCTCTGGCCAACGCACATCCCAACTCGCATCCGATGGCTGATCCTCCTTCGCCGGGTGAACTTCCAGGTCCACGGACCCGAAGACCTCCTGCCCGCCCAAGGCCTGATCCACCCGCCCAGCACCGCGGCCCACACCGGTGATGGCCTCCCGGTATCGAACGCGGGGTTGGCCCACATGCGGGGTAACACCGAACTCCCCCGTCAGGCGGTGCAGATTGACCTCCAGGTGCAGCTCGCCCATGCCTTGAAGGGTCCACTGCCCCGTATCGCCATCCTCAACGATATGCAGGGAAGGGTCCTCACGTGCCAGACGCTCCAGAGCGACACGCAACTTGTCCCGATCGGGACCTGCTGCGGGTTCGACGATCAGAGCGATGACGGGATCGGGAAAGGTGAGGGACTCGAGTTGAATCGGTTCCGCGCGGTCACACAGAGTGTCACCGGTAGCGGTATTCTTCAGACCCACGAGGACGGCGATATCTCCGGCAACCGCTTCATCCAGCGCCTCGCCATGATCGGCGTGCATGCGCAGGATGCGACCGATGCGCTCCATGCAGCGGGTGCGCGGATTCCAGGCCTTTCCGCCGCTCTGCAGGCGTCCCGCGTAGACGCGCACGAAGGTCAGGTCGCCGTGTGCAGAGGATTGCACCTTGAACGCCAGAGCGGTCGCTGAACCATCGGCATCGGCAGGCCGCGGAGCAGGAGGAGGCGCCCCCTCCGGATCGCCGCCGTCGGGGACCAGGCCCTCCACAGGGGGAACATCCAATGGGCTCGGGAGCCATGCCAGGATACTGTCGAGAAGCAACTCCACCCCGATCCCACGCAGGGCGGCCCCACACAAGGCAGGCACCAAGGTGCCCGCCATCACCCGTTCGCGTAGAGCCTGATGCACGCACTGTGGATCGGGCTCACGGCCCTCCACCACCGCCTCCATCACGGCCTCGTCGTCTTCAGCCAAGGCGTCGAACAGCTCGGACCGTAGCACGGCCACCTCATCCACGATTTCCGCGGGCACCTCGCGAGCCTGTCTCTGACCTTTGTCGTCCAGTCCCCACGCCTGGAGGGTGAGGCAGTCCACGACCCCGACAAGCTTGTCCTCCTCAACGATCGGATAGGCCACCGGAATACTGGTCGCGCCCAGTCGATCCTGCATGGATTGACAGGCTGCGAGTACATCGGCTCCGGGCTTGTCACACTTGTTGATGAAGGCGATGCAAGCCAGATCCTGAGCTTGCATCTGGCGCCAGACGGTCTCGGTCTGTGCCTGCACCCCGGCCACCGCATCCAGGACGAGTACGGCCCCATCGAGCACACGCATGCATCGTTCGACCTCCACCGTGAAGTCCACGTGGCCCGGAGTATCGATGAGGTTGATGGCGCCCTCACCCCACGTGACGTGGGTGGCCGCGCTGGTGATGGTGATCCCGCGCTCACGCTCCTCGGCCATCCAGTCCATGGTGGCCGTACCTTCATCCACACGACCCACCCGATGCTCCACCCCGGTCAGGTGCAGGATGCGCTCGGTCACCGTGGTCTTGCCCGCATCGATGTGGGCCACGATGCCGATGTTGCGTAGATCGGCCAGGGACATGGGAGCATCCTACCGACAGGCCGGGCCCCGCCCCAAAGGCGGCGCAAGCTCTCTAGGGGCGATGGGTGGAATCCAGGCCAGGAAGGCCAGGGTTCTGGGCCAGGAACTCCGCCCCCCATCGATACTCCTCCAGGAGATCGGGCCGCGGCTCCCCCAGCAGGGCAAGCGCCGCGTAGAGGGCCTCCACGGAGGCGAGGCCCTGCTCGGGATCGACGAACACCTGGCTCATGCGAGGGTAGGCCGTCTTGAGGGGGGGCAGGCTGCGGGGTAGGAAGTCCCCCACCAGGGCCTCGCGCAGGCGCGGGGCCCGTCGCCAGTTGCTGTCCACCAGGAGTAAGCCACGCCCCGCATCCGCCAGAGTGAGCTCGGGGGCCTCGGGGGTCAGCAGGATCCGGCCCTCCGCAGCAAGGGTGCGACCCGGTACGTGATTCACGAAGCGGATTCCCTCCACGCCTCTAAGGGGCGTCAGCGAACACTTGCGCTCAGACTCCCGGGGATCGCGCAGAATCAGGACGTCCATCGGAGATCCTCATGGTCTGACCACACACGCTTACCGTGCGCGCGGAAGAGCCCAGACCTTGCGAGTCCCATGGGACGCGCCGTGATCAGCGGGCGAAGTGAGCGTAGGCCTTGTTGGCCTCGGCCATCTTGTGGATGTTCTCTTTCCACTGCACGGACTGACCCGTGCCGTTGTAGGCGTCGACCAGCTCCTCGGCCAGGCGTTCAGCCATGGGCTTGCCCTTCTTCTTGCGGGCGAAGTCCACGATCCAACGGATAGCCAGGCTCTGCTGACGTGCGCGCTTGACCTCGCGCGGTATCTGGTAGTTGGATCCGCCCACGCGCTTGGAGCGCACCTCAACCAGGGGGCGCACGTTCTCCAGAGCCTTCGTGAAGATTTCGGTCTGGTCTTCGGCCTCAGGCAGCTTCTTACTGGCCAGGTCGAGAGCGTCGTAGAACACCTTTTGGGCGGTGCTCTTCTTGCCGTCCAACATCACCGCATTGATGAGCTTGGACGCCAACAGGGAGCCAAACTTGGGGTCCGGCTTGGTGTAGACGGCGGTGGACTTGTAGTTGCGGGGCATGGTCGGACTCGGCGAATGGTTGCGTTGGATGGGGGTGCGTTCGTTCCCTGCGGCAGCCTCTTCGTGGCTGTTGGACAGGGATCAATCCTGCGGGGGCTACTTCTTGGGCTTCTTCGTGCCGTACTTGGAACGGGCCTGGCCACGACCCTCCACACCGGAGGTGTCATGGGTGCCGCGTAGGATGTGATAACGGACGCCGGGCAAGTCACGAACACGGCCGCCGCGCAGCAAGACCACGGAGTGCTCCTGCAGGTTGTGACCTTCACCGGGAATGTAGGCGGTAACTTCCTTCCCGTTGGAAAGACGCACTCGAGCTGTCTTACGCAGCGCTGAGTTCGGTTTCTTCGGGGTCTGGGTCTTCACCTGGAGGCAGACGCCACGCTTCTGCGGGCAGCTGTCGAGAACGGGCGACTTGGAGCGCTTGATGGGCTTCTTGCGGCCCTTGCGCACTAGTTGGTTGATGGTCGGCATGGTCAGTTGGTGTCCGGCAAGAACATGGTGGGCCGGCTCCTATTGGATAGCCGGAAGCCCACGCAGGCTTGTCGGGGGGAAGAATCTTAGGGATCCAAGGGGTGGGGTCAAGGGCAACAGGGCCCTGCCCCTCCCGGATGCCGGGAGGGAGCCCCCCAATGGGGTCAGGACTCCGGGGTCTCCTCCGGAAGGTCGTCACCTCCACTATCGGGATCGGGGGTTGAATCAGGAGCGGGTTCAGGAGCGGGCTCCGGAGTCGGATCCAGGATCGGCTCAAGAGTCACATCCAGGATGGGCTCGGGGTCGGCCTGTGCCACCGGCTCCTCCTCGCTGGCAGCCGGGGCCGCCACCGCAGTTTCCGGGGCCGGTTCACTCAGCGCTTCGGGCGCGGGCTCCGTGAGAACAGAGGCCAACGGATCGGAAGCCTCCGCGGGAGCATCTGCTTCCACGACCGCCGTGCTGAGACCTGCGTCCAAGGTCGGAGCCACACCGTCGGTTCCGGTGGCCGACAGAGGCGCGGCCAGAGGATCCACGTTGCCACTCAGGAGCATCTCCATCTCCTCGTCCGCCATGGCGCTGCCGCCGAAGGCCGTTCCGGTACCGCCGATGTCGCCGAAGTCGATGTTCTTCTTGACGCGCGTACGGTAGTGATCCCGGAAGCCGGTTCCGGTCGGAACCATGTGGCCCAGGATGACGTTCTCCTTCAGGCCCACCAACAGGTCGCGCTTGCCAGCCAAGGCGGCCTCGGTGAGCACCTTGGTCGTCTCCTGGAAGGAGGCGGCCGAGATGAACGAATCGGAGGACAGCGAGGCCTTGGTGATCCCCAAGAGCAGCGTCGTGCCGGTAGCCGGCTTGCGACGCTCCTTGCGCATCCTCTCGTTCTCGCGACGGAAACGGTACTTGTCCACGACTGCGCCGGGCAGGAACGCGGAGTCACCCGAA
Source organism: Planctomycetota bacterium (assembly GCA_002720975.1). Lineage (GTDB taxonomy): Bacteria > Planctomycetota > UBA1135 > UBA1135. Next base: position 9,035 of record PBIX01000088.1, read on the forward strand.
TCCGTGACCTGCACCTTACGCATCATCTGCGAGAGGATCGTCTCGATGTGCTTGTCATCGATGGTCACAGACTGACTGCGGTAGACGTTCTGGACTTCACGCAGCAGGTACTCCTGTACCGAGTCCTCGCCGTTGATGCGCAGGATGTCCTCGGGATACAAGGGACCGTCGACCAGCGGCTCGCCGGCAATGACCTCGTCACCTTTGTGGACCCGCAGGTGCTTACCTTGGGGGACCGCATGCTCGTGCTCGGCCACGACCTCACCGTCCTTGTCGAATGCCTTCACAAGGATGGTGCGCTTGCCGCGCTTGCGGTCTCCAAGCTCCACAGCCCCATCGATCTCGCTCATGACGGCGGGATCCTTCGGACGACGGGCCTCGAACAGCTCCGTCACGCGCGGCAGACCACCTGTAATGTCCTGCGTACCGGTCGCCTCCCGGGGAGACTTGGCCATCAGCTCGCCCTGGCCGATCTTCACCCCATCCGCGACCTCAAGGTAGGCCTTCTCGGGGATCGGGTAGAGAGCCAGCGCATCGCCGTTCTTGTCCTCAAGCACGAGCTGCGGGTGGAGGTCACCCTTGTGCTCCATGACCTGGGTGCGGTCGGTACCGCTCCGACTATCGCGCTCGATGCGCAAGGTCTTGCCCTCAACCAGGTCCTCGAAGCGGATGCGGCCCGCGAACTCGGAGATGATCGGCGTGTGGTGCGGGTCCCAAGTACACAGGGACTCGCCCATCTTGATGTCCTGCCCATCCTTGACGGACATCACGGCACCCGTCGGGATGCTGTAAAGGTCGATCTCACGGTCGCGCTCATCGAGCAATGCCACCGATCCGTTACGGTTCAGGACAATGGTGTCTTTGGCCTTGTTCTGCACAACACGCAGGTTCTGGAATTTCACCTTCCCGTCACGCTTGACGCGCCGCTCGGTCTCTTCGACCGAACGCGATGCGGTACCACCGATGTGGAACGTCCGCATGGTCAGCTGGGTACCCGGTTCACCGATGGACTGGGCAGCGATGATCCCCACCGCCAAACCCCGCTCGCCCATCTGGCCGCGTGAGAGATCCATGCCGTAGCATCGGGCACACACGCCGAGGGGAGCCTCGCAGGTCAGCGCGCTACGCACGCGGATCTTCTCATGGCCCAGGGACTCGATGCGAGCAGCGACATCCTCAGTAATGAGCTCGCCTTCGCGCACGATCACCTCATCGTCAATCACATCGACGATCGGGTCCCGCGCACAACGGCCACGGATGGCCTGAGCCAAGGTCACTGCCACGCGATCGCCCTTGTAGACAACCTGCTTGGTGACGGCGTTCATGGTTCCGCAGTCATCCATGGTGATAACCACGTTCTGGGCAACGTCCGTCAGCTTGCGGGTCAGGTACCCGGCGTCAGCTGTCTTGAGTGCCGTGTCCGCCAGACCCTTACGCGCACCGTGGGTGGAGGAGAAATACTCCAACACCTTCAGGCCTTCACGGAAGTTGGCCTTGATGGGTGTCTCGATGATCTTGCCCGAGGGCTTGGCCATCAGACCACGCATTCCGCCGAGCTGGCGGATCTGGTCCACGGAACCACGGGCACCGGAGGTGACCATGCAGTAGATCGGATTGACGTAACCCGTCTCCTCGCTGAAGTCCTTGGCCAGCATCGCCATCAGCACCTCGCTCACTTCCTCACGGGCCTGAGTCCAGTGGTCAATGATCTTGAGGTAGCGCTCGCCCTGGGTGATGACACCCTTGTGATAGGCCTGCTCGATCTTGTCGATCTCAACCTGAGTAGCCGCAAGAATGTCGGACTTCTCCTCGGGGATGCAGATGTCGCCCTTGGAAAAGCTCAGACCCGCTCGGGTGGAAGCCTTGAAGCCAAGATCCTTGAGGTCGTCAAGCAGGCTCAGGGTGGCGCCACGCCCCAGGAGGTGGTGGCAGTCCGAGATCAGGGCTTGAACGGCCTTCTTGGTGAGGTCGTAGTTATAGAACGGCATTCCCTCGGGGAGGATGTCGTTGAAGATCACCCGACCGATGGTGGTGGTCAGGTAGCCCGCCTCGGGCTGCGCAGACTCGTCCTCAGAATCCGTGGGAACCGCGCTCACCTGACCGCGATCGTTGACGCCGACGGGCTCGGCCCCCATCGAGTACTTGACCGTTTGATCGGCCTCGAGGCGCACGCGCACGGCCTTGTGCGTCGTGGTCTGTCCGTGGCCGTAGGCCAGGAACAGCTCGCCCAACGAGGAGTACAGGGGCATCTTCTCGGGAACGCTCCCGGGCGAGCGGGTCAGGTAGTAGATGCCAAGCACCATGTCCTGAGAGGGCGAGATGATGGGCGAACCATTGGCCGGCGAGAAAATGTTGTTGCTCGCCAGCATCAGGGTGGAGGCCTCGATCTGCGCCTCGTAGGAGAGGGGCAGGTGAACAGCCATCTGGTCGCCGTCGAAGTCGGCGTTGAAGCCACCGCACACCAGGGGGTGCAAGCGAATGGCGTTGCCCTCGATAAGCACCGGCTCAAAGGCCTGGATGCCCATCCGGTGGAGTGTCGGTGCCCGGTTGAGCATCACCGGGTGACCCGTGATGACCTCCTCCAGGATATCCCAGACGTCCTCGTCCTTGCGCTCAAGCATGCGCTTGGCCGACTTGATGGTATCGGCCAGGGCCAGCTCCTTGAGGCGCCGGATGATGAAGGGCTGGAACAGCTCCAGCGCGACCTTCTTGGGCAAGCCACACTGCTGCAGGCTCAGCTCGGGTCCGACGACGATGACTGAACGCGCGGAGTAGTCCACGCGCTTACCGAGCAGGTTCTCGCGGAAGCGACCCTGCTTGCCCTTGATCATGTCGGTCAGGGACTTGAGGGGGCGACTGGAAGATCCCAGCACGGGACGACGGCAGCGGCCGTTGTCGAACAGCGCATCCACAGCCTGCTGCAGCATGCGCTTCTCGTTGCGAATGATGACCTCGGGGGCATTGAGGTCGAGCAACTTCTTCAGTCGGTTGTTGCGGTTGATCAGACGACGATAGAGGTCGTTCAGGTCACTGGTTGCAAAGTTGCCGGAGTCCAGCAGAACCAGGGGGCGCAGGTCCGGGGGGATCACGGGGATCACCTCCAGAACCATCCAGTCAGGGCTGTTGCCCGAGTCGCGCAACATCTCCACCGTACGCAGGCGCTTGATGATGTCCTTCTGACGCTGCTTGGAACGTGTGGCCACGAGCTCTTCACGCAGCTCGTCCGAGATGCCCTGCAGATCCACGCTGCGGAGGATCTTGCGCACGGCCTCGGCACCCATGTCCGCGTCAAACTCCGAGCCATACTTGGAGCGCGAGGAGCGATACTCCTCCTCGGTCAGCAGCTGATAGGGCTCCAGGGGGGTATCCCCAGGATCTACGACCATGTACTCCTGGAAGTAGATCAGGCGCTCCAGGTCGCTGACCTTGACGCCCAAGAGGTTGCCCAGACGGCTGGGCATGGCCTTGAAGAACCAGATGTGAGCCACAGGAGCAGCCAGGTTGATGTGGCCCATGCGCTTGCGACGCACGCGTGAGTGGGTGACCATCACGCCGCACTTGTCACAGACGATGCCCTTGTGCTTGATGCCCTTGTACTTGCCACACGAGCACTCCCAGTCCTTCTCAGGACCAAAGATGCGCTCGCAGAACAGCCCATCCCGCTCCGGACGGTAGGTCCGGTAGTTGATGGTCTCGGGTTTCTTGACTTCTCCGTAGGACCAAGAACGGATGTCCTCGGGGGAGGCCAGCGCTATGGTCACGCTGCCGTAGTCGTTGATCTGGTTGTAGTTTGAATCAGCCATTGTATTCATGCTGCCAACTCCTAGAGGATCGCCTTTTTGTGGAGCTCCATGTTGAGCCCCAAGCCCCGGATCTCGTTTGTCAACACCTCGAAGGAAACCGGTGTTCCCGGCTCCAGAATGTTGAGCCCCTTGACCATCGATTCGTAGATCTTGGTCCGTCCGTCCACGTCGTCAGACTTCACCGTCAGCTGTTCCTGAAGAATCGCTGCGGCGCCATAGGCCTCAAGGGCCCAGACTTCCATCTCCCCGAAGCGCTGGCCGCCGAAGCGCGCCTTGCCACCCAGGGGTTGCTGGGTGATCAGGCTGTAGGGGCCCGTCGCCCGAGCATGAACCTTCTCGTCCACGAGGTGGTGCAGCTTGAGCATATACATCACGCCCACGGTGACCTCCTGTTCGAACGACTGGCCACTGCGACCGTCGTACAGGGTGAACTTGCCCGATGCGGGCAGGCCCGCGTCCTCCAGGGTCTGCTCGATCTCTGCTTCGGTCGCCCCATCGAAAGCGGGCGTATTGCAACGCACGCCTGAGCGGGCTGCGGCCAGCCCCAGGTGGGTCTCCAGAATCTGCCCCACGTTCATTCGACTGGGAACGCCCAGTGGGTTCAGAACGATGTCCACCGAGGTGCCATCTTCCAGGTACGGCATGTCCTCCACAGGGCAGATCTTGGAGATCACGCCCTTGTTGCCGTGGCGGCCGGCCATCTTGTCCCCCACCGAGAGGTTGCGCTTGGTGGCGACATAGATCTTGACCATCTCGAGCACGCCGGTGGGGAGCTCGTCGCCTCGACTGAGGCGGTTGACGATCTTGTTCTTGTCCGCCTCCTTGTTCTCGATACGAACGCGGAAGTCATCGATGTGGCCAGTGGCCTTGAGGCGCACGGCTTCATCGTCGTGCTCTTCGGCCGCGGCCAGGCTCAAGGCCTTGACGCGACGTAGCTCGTCGTAGGTCGAAGTGTCGTCCAGGGCGAACACCTTGCCGGTCAGGTCATCCACGATCTCCTTGCCGAGAGTGGCCTGGACCTGATCCAGCATTTCGGCCGTGTAGGCACGCAGGGCGCGCAGGAACTCGGTCTCCGCATCGCGGATCACTCCCAGGGCCTTGGTGCGCTCGGCATCCGTCAGGTTGACACGGCGCGAGAACTTCTGGGCGTCGATGACGACCCCCCGGGTACCGGGGGGCATGGTCAAGGATGCGTTCTTCACGTCCACACCGGCCTTACCGAAGATGGCGTGCAGGAGCTTCTCCTCGGGAGTCAGCTCGCTCTTGGATTTGGGAGCAACCTTGCCCACCAGGGTGTCGCCGGCCTGGACGAAGGTGCCGATGCGAATCATGCCCTCCTCGTCCAGCTGGGCCAGGGCCCCGTCACCCACGTTGGGGATGTCACGGGTGAACTCTTCCTTGCCGAGCTTGGTCTCGCGGATCTCCACGTCGTACTCCTCGATGTGGATCGAGGTGAAGGTGTCGTCTTTGACCAGACGCTCGGAGACGAGAATGGCATCCTCGTAGTTGAAGCCGTCCCAGGTCATGAAGGCCACGACGAGGTTTCGGCCCAGGGCCAGCTCGCCACCCTCGGTCGAGGCACCATCGGCCAGCAGTTGGCCTTCCACGACCTCGTCCCCCACCTGCACCACCGGTCGGTGGTTCTGGGTGGTGCGCTCGTTCATGCCGCGGAACTTGGTCTGGTAGTACTCGTCCTCGCCAATGATGATCACGCGGCTGTCCACGTAGTCCACCGTGCCTGCGTTCTTGGCATAGATGGGCATGTTGGAGTTCAGCGCGACGGACTTCTCCATCCCGGTTCCCACAACGGGCACCTCGGGGATCAACAGGGGCACGGCCTGGCGTTGCATGTTCGAGCCCATCAGCGCGCGGTTGGCGTCGTCGTGCTCGAGGAACGGAATCAACGAGGCCGAGACCCCGATAATCTGTTTGGGCGAGACATCGACATAGTCCACCTCTTCGGGCGGAACCTCGATGTTGTCCCCGTCGCGGCGCGCCAGCACCCGGTCCTGCAGGATCTTGCCGGTCTCGTCGACAGTCACGTCCGCGGGAGCCATCACCACGCCGGCCTCCTGGTCGGCGCGCAGGTAGGCGACCTGCTCCGTAAGGCTCCCCTTCTTCACCTTGCGATAGGGAGAGATCAGGAAGCCGTAGTCGTCCAGCGTCGAGTAGAGCGCCAGGGAGGAGATCAGACCGATGTTCGCGCCTTCCGGCGTCTCGATCGGGCACAACCGGCCGTAGTGCGAGAGGTGCACGTCGCGTACGTCAAAGCCGGCGCGCTTGCGGTTCAGACCACCAGGGCCCAAGGCGGACAAGCGTCGCTCGTGGGCGAGCTGGCTCAAGGGGTTGGCCTGGTCCACGACCTGACTGAGTTCCGAGCGGCCGAAGAAGTAATCCACGGCGCTGGAGAAGGTCTTGGAGTTGATCAGGGTTCGGGGAGAGACCGTCTCCGGGTTCTCCAGGTTCATCCGCTCCTGGGCGGTACGACGAAGCTTGAGTAGCCCCTTGCGGAATTCCTCACCGGCCAGCTCGGCGATCGAGCGCACGCGGCGGTTTCCGAGGTTGTCGATGTCGTCCACCTCGCCCTTGCCGGCGCGCAAGGACATCAAGTACTTCACCGAATTGACGATGTCCTCGGCCTGCAGCACCTGGATGTCCTCGGGGATGTCCTGGCCGAACTTGCGGTTCAGACGGAAGCGGCCCACGCGACCGAGGCGATAGCGTTGCTCGTCGAAGAACTTCTCACGGAACAACTCGCGCGCCTTTTCCAGCTGGGGCGGGTTGCCCGGCCGCAGGCGGCTGTAGATCTTGATCAGCGCCTCTTCGTGGGTCTTGATGTTGGGCTCATCGTGCAGCGAGTTGATAAGCAACATGTCCACCTCACCACCCGTGGGCTGGATGACCTCCACTTCCTTGAAGTCGCCAGCGGCGATCTCGAGGGCGGCCGTCTCAGGAATAGGGGTCGCGGAGGGCACGAGCACCTCGCCTGTCTTCACGACAATAATGTCCCCCACGGCGATCTTGTCCGTGATCTTCTTGGCGAACGCATTGGCCGTCATCGAAGGTGTCTTCTTGAAGACCTTGGTCTTGTAGAACGTGCGCAGCAGGGCCTTGTCCGTCCCCAGATCCTCTGAGAGAGCACGCAGCAGGATCATTGCAGAGAATTTCCCCTGCTGATCAATGCGCACGGTCATGAGCTCCTTCTTGGTGACAGCCAACTCAACCCAGGAGCCACGCTCGGGGATAATCCAGCAGCTGTGGAGGTCGCGATCCGTGACCGAGTGGTCAATCATGAAGTCCACGCCCGGCGAGCGGTGCAGCTGGTTGACGACGACGCGCTCAGAGCCGTTGATGATGAACTCGCCCCCGCCCATCATGATGGGGATCTCGCCCAGATAGACCTCTTCCTCCACGGGCTCCGCCTTCACCAGGCGCAGGCGCACCTTGAAGGGATAGCCGTGGGTCATGCGCAGCTTGCGACACTCCTCGATGGTGTAGCGCGCACGGCCGAGCTCGTAGCCCACGTACTCCAGACACATGGTCTTGTCGTAGGAGTAGATCGGGAACGCCTCGCGCAGCAGAGCCTCCAGGCCCCGGTTCTCACGTGCAGCGGCTTGAACCGTGGGATTGAGGAACTCCTGATAGGCCTCGGTCTGGATCTCGACCAGGTTGGGAAGTTCGACGATCGCGTCCCCACGACCAAAGGTGCGTACCTCGCTAGAGGCCTCGATCATCCGACCATTCTTCTGGGTAATCATGCTCGCAATCTCCCTGTGTCATCCCGGTTGGCGAGTCGGGCGTCGAGCATTCCGCTCACTCCCGCCTCACCTTCCAGCCGCACAGTTGTCCGACGAGGAGTACAGGGCTGGCTGGCCCCTGCTCCCACTAGGTTGCTGATTCTGTCTCGCACGCAGCCTTCCCAGTCAGAGCCCCCTACCGCCGCGCCAACACGCGTGGGGAGGAGAGTCAGACCAGGAGGCGATTGCCGGATCTCCGAGTCGAAACTCAGGGATCGGCCAAGGACATGCACCCCTAGGCGCACCGCTTCAGCGATGCGCTCAAGAGCACGGGTTCCGGGTTGATCGAACAAGCGAAGAAGTTCGCTCAGTCGATCTTGACGGAACCGCCAGCGCCTTCGAGTTGACCCTTGATGGTCTCTGCCTCTTCTTTGGACACGCCTTCCTTGACGGGGCCCGGGGCGCCGTCGACAAGAGCCTTGGCCTCTTTGAGGCCCAGGCCAGTGATGGCGCGGACTTCTTTGATGACCTGGATCTTCTTCTCGCCAGCAGCTTCGAGAATGACGTCGAAGGAGGTCTTCTCCTCTTCGGCATCACCACCACCGGCAGGACCAGCAACGGCCACGGCAGCGGGAGCAGCGGCGCTCACGCCCCACTTGTCCTCGAGTGCCTTGACCAACGTGGAAGCCTGGAGAAGGGTCAGGCCATCCAGCGTATCGGCGATTTTTTGGAGCTCCTTGGGAAGCTCTACAGTCGTCGTCTCTTCGGACATTTCAATGGTCTCCTGATGGAGTTACTAGGGGCTATGCGGAGTCACCCGGATACGACCGGGATATTCGGAACGGAAAAAAGGGGGGGCCTACTCTTCGGACGCAGGCAGGGAATCGGCTCGGGCCTGTAGCACCCGCGCGGTTGCGCTGGGCACGGCCTGGATAACGGAGGCAAGCCCACGAGCGGGCCCACTGATTACGCCCAGAATCTGGGCGTTGAGGGTGTCACGGTCGGGCACGTCCGCCAGGGACGCGGCTTCGGCGGCGTCGAGGACCTCGCCATCAAGCAGTCCGGCCCTGAACGCGACCTTCTTGGCCTTCTTGACGTCCTTGGAAGCAAAGACCTTGGCGGCACCGATGGCGGCCTCGGAATCTCCCCAGGCGATGGCAACGTTGCCTTGCAGGGAGTCCACCCCCAGGTCGATGCCTTTCTCGGACAAGGCCAGACGCGCCAGGCGGTTGCGCACCATGCGCATGCTGGCACCGGCCTCGGCAACCTGGCCGCGGATGGCCTCGGTTTCGGCCACGTCCAAGCCGCCAAAGGTGACGACGACCATGCCCTCGGCCTGGGTCATCCCTTCGGACATCCCTCGCACGATCATTTCGTTGACAAGGTTTGGCATGGGTCAGGCTCCGTATTGGACGCGGGCGCCAGGGCCCATGGATGTGGAGACGGTAATGTGGCGAATGTACTCCCCCTTGACTGAGGGCGGACGCATGCCAACCACGTGATCCATGAAGGCGCTGAAATTGACCATCAGGTCGTCAGTGGTAAACGAGCGCTTTCCGATGGGCGCATGAATGTTGGCTCCCGCGTCGGTGCGGAACTCGACCTTGCCCGCCTTGAACTCGGTCACGGCCTCCGCCACGTTGGGGGTCACGGTGCCACTCTTGGGAGAGGGCATCTTGCCCTGCGGACCCAGCACCTTACCCAGCTTGCCCACGTGCTTCATCATGTCCGGGCTGGCGATAACGATGTCAAAATCCATCCAACCGCCGGCGATACGCTCGGCCAGATCGTCCGATCCCACAACGTCGGCTCCAGCGGCCTGGGCAGCCTCGGCATTGGCTCCTTCAGCAAAGACGGCGATAAACACGTCCTTGCCGAGCCCCTTGGGCAGGGAGACGGCTCCGCGCACCTGCTGGTCTGACTTGCGCGGGTCCACGCCAAGACGCACGACGATCTCGAAAGACTCGTCGAACTTAGGGGCGGGCAGGCTCTTCAACAGGTCGAAGGCCTCAGTCGCTCCATAGGTCTGGTCACGGTCCACCCCCGCAAGGGCTTCTATCATTCGTTTGCTTCTCTTGGTCGCTGTCACGATTAGCCCTCCACCTCGATCCCGGAGGACCTGGCTGTTCCTTCAATGATCCGACAGGCGTGCTCCATGTCGCGGGCGTTGAGGTCCTGCATTTTGATCTCAGCGATTTCCTCGACCTGGGCGCGGGTCACCTGACCCACGATTTCCGTGCCGACCTCGCCAGCACCCTTCTCCACACCCGCGGCCTTCTTCAGCAGAACGGCGGCCGGCGGCGACTTCATGATGAAGTCGAACGTGCGGTCCTTATAGACCGAGATCTCGACGGGAATGATCATCCCCATCTGGTCCCGGGTCTTGTCGTTGAACTGCTTGACGAAGTCCGAAATGTTCAGTCCGTGCGCACCGAGAGCGGGTCCCACCGGAGGAGCCGGTGTGGCCTGCCCAGCGGGGCACTGTAATTTAATCTTAGCTGTGAGTTCCTTGGCCATTACAGACCGGTCTTGTCAGACCGACTCCACTTCCCAGTACTTGAGGTCCACAGGCGTGGGACGACCAAAAATGGTCACCACGACACGGACGGTTCCCTTGTCAGCGTTGATGTCATCAACCACACCGTCGAACCCGTCGAAGGGACCGGTGTTGATCTTGACCCGATCGCCCTTATCCAAGCCGATAGAGACTTGGGGGCGGGATTCCGATTCGGTCATGCGTGACAGAATCGTGGTCACCTCTTCTTCCGAGATGGCCGTCGGCTCACCGCGAGAGCCGAGGAAGTCGCGCAATCCGTCGACACTCCTCAGGGCGGTACGAGCCGTGATCGTTCGTTTTTCGTCGGCCTCCTCAAGGTCCGCCTGGACCATGAGGTACCCGGGGTAGAGCTTCTTCTCGAGGGTGCGCTTCTTGCCCCCCTTCATGTCGGTCACGAGCTCAAAGGGCACCATGACCTGGGGCACGATATCGGTCACGCCGGCGATACCCAGACGGGTGAGGGCGTTGTCCCGGATGCGCTTCTCGCGGCCGGACTGGCAACGGATGAAATACCACTTGAAAGCCATGGCTCAGGCACCTCCCGTAAGAATGACACGGGCCACACGGCCCAGCAGAAAGTCGACACCCGCCAAGAAGCCCATGAGTACCAGGACGGTCATCATCACGGCCCAGGAGCCATTGATGGCTTCGTCCAGGGTAGGCCAGCTGACCTTGCGCAGCTCCGACTCCGTCTCGATGAGCAGGTCGGCGTTCTTGGGTGTCTGCTCCCAGCGGTACAGCAGGGCCAAGGCGAAGGCCAAGACACCCGCCGTGATCAGCAGCGCCGGAGAGAAGTCCAACCCCAAGACGGGAACCCGCATCCCATTGATGGGCTGCCCCAGAGACTCGGCAAAGGTGGTCGCCAACTCTGTCCGCAAGCTCACGCATCCGTAGAAGATGAGGATGGCCAATGACCAGAACGCGGTCATGCGCGCCATGCGGCCCTGATCTTTGCGATACGCCATCTTGGGGACTCCGGAGGAAACGGGGAAGGATAGGAGGGACAGAAGGAGAGGCCGTAGGTCACGCCACCCGGGGGGCGACATCGAAGGCCATTACTCTTCTTGGCTCAGAGCTTCTTCTCGCGGTGCGAGGTGTGGGCCCTGCAGTAGTTGCAATACTTCTTCTTCTCAAGCTTGTAGGCCGCCTTCAGGCGCTTGTGCGTCGTGTAGTTGCGGTGCTTGCACACCGTGCACTCCAGGAAGACGTAGCGTTCTTTGACCTTCATGTCTGGACCTGTTTGGGGCTGCGCCTTGAGTTGTGCGGCTTGGCCGCGGGTTCCGGGGGCAACCGCCGTACGTAGCGGAAAGAAGTAAGAGGTGGGATGGATGGGGAGCAGGCCAATGCCTACCCCCCATGTGATTTCAGCGGGCCTTTGGTTCAGCCCTCAATGTGCGCGATCTACTCGATCACCTTGGTGACGACGCCAGCACCGACGGTCCGGCCACCCTCACGGATGGCGAAGCGCAGCTGCTCGTCCATGGCCACAGGGGTACCGAGCTCCACCGTCAGCTTGACATTGTCACCGGGCATGCACATCTCGGCGCCGCCGAGGAGGTTCGTAGCACCGGTCACGTCCGTGGTGCGGAAGTAGAACTGGGGACGGTAACCGTCGAAGAAGGGCGTGTGGCGGCCACCTTCATCCTTGGAGAGGACGTAGACCTCTGCCTCGAACTTGGTGTGCGGCGTAATCGTCTTGGGCTTGGCGAGCACCATGCCGCGAACGAGATCATTCTTGTCGACGCCACGAAGGAGGATGCCGACGTTCTCGCCAGCACGCCCCTCGTCGAGGGTCTTCTGGAACATCTCAACGCCGGTGCAGGTCGTCGTGCCGATCTCTTCACCCATACCGACGATCTCCAGCGCATCACCGGTGTTGACGATGCCAGCCTCGATACGACCGGTACCCACGGTGCCACGCCCCTTGATGGAGAACACGTCCTCCACAGGCATGATGAAGGGCTTGTCCACGTCGCGCTCGGGCAGCGGGATGAAGGAATCCACGGCATCGATCAGCTCGTTGAGGCAGGTGAAGGCCTCGTCATCGGTGGGCTTATCTTCGTTGAGCGCATTCTCGCACCCCAGTGCAGACCCACGGATGATGGGCGTGTCGTCACCGGGGAAATCGTACTTGTCGAGGAGCTCTCGAATCTCCATCTCGACCAGGTCGAGCAGCTCATCGTCGTCGACCTGATCCACCTTGTTCATGAACACCACGATGGCGGGCACGTTGACCTGACGGGCAAGCAGGATGTGCTCGCGGGTCTGGGGCATCGGGCCGTCAGCCGCAGAGACCACCAGGATGGCGCCGTCCATCTGGGCGGCTCCGGTGATCATGTTCTTGACGTAGTCGGCGTGACCGGGGCAATCCACGTGAGCGTAGTGCCGGGACTCACTCTCGTACTCCACGTGAGCTGTGGAGATGGTGATACCCCGCGCCTTCTCTTCAGGCGCCTTGTCGATCTCGTCGAAGTTCATCGCCTTTGCCAACCCGCGGTTCGCCTGATGGCGGCAGATTGCCGACGTGAGCGTGGTCTTTCCGTGGTCAACGTGGCCGATCGTGCCAACGTTGACGTGGTCCTTTGTCCTTTCGAAGACTTCCTTGGCCATGTTCTTGTCTCGCAGTCTATGGGGCTCGCGCCCACAAGCGGTGGTGCGCTCCGCTCCTGATGAGCCCCGGACGGGACGCATGGAGAAGACGCGCGGGTCAGTTAGTGTTTTGAAGTTGAGGTGACGGACGGTCCGTCGGGAGCTGCCAGGCGGGGGGACCCGCGTTGGCAATCGGGAAGCTGGAGCTGCTGATGGGACTTGAACCCATGACCTCTTCCTTACCAAGGAAGTGCTCTACCACTGAGCTACAGCAGCACCCGTTTCCTGCACCGCCCGGCACAAGCCGAACGGGCTGGGGGGTCATCGATCCAGGATGGAGGCCCTGCCTCGAGGAAAGGTCAGTGGAGCGGGTGAAGGGAATCGAACCCTCGTGTGCAGCTTGGAAGGCTGCCGTTCTACCATTGAACTACACCCGCTTCGGGTGCACCGCGTGCGCCAGACGGTTGACCTCTCCACCTTATATATAGGTCCTATATATAGGTGAGGTGTCGGGTCCGACGCGGGACGGGGGTTCGCGAAGGTCGCGCCGCAGTGACCAAGCCAGCAACTGAGCCACTGACAAGTGATGCGGGCAAGGGAGCAGGACGCACGAAGAAACCGGTAGGCCGGGACCGCGCCGCTTCAGAGAGCAGCCGTCCATCGCAATGGGCAGGGGGGGCACCCCGTCGTTGCGTCGGAAATGGTGGCGAGACCAGGATTCGAACCTGGGAAGGCTGAGCCAACAGATTTACAGTCTGTCCCCTTTGGCCGCTCGGGAATCTCGCCAACCGGTGATCTTGCAGGCGACCGGTGCAAACGCATGGGTTCGGGCCCCCGCGTCTGATCCGGTTGAGACCAGACGATTCGGGGACCTGAAAGCCAACGCTCCCAAGTCATCCTCGGATCGATTCGTGTTTCCAGTGAGCACCCGTACTGCGCGGCGGCGCAGCACGGTTGGCCCCGACCTCACCTGAGAAGGTGGCGCGGAGCCCTGATTGTTTTGTGACCGTCCCTGGCTGACTGCGTGTCCAATTTTCTGAGCGGCGGACCTGTCTGCGGAAGTGGAACCGAGGGCCGCCAGCGGCCTGCGGAATGTCATTCCGAAGACTGGAGCCAGCGGCGGGACTCGAACCCGCAACCTGCTGATTACAAATCAGCTGCTCTGCCAATTGAGCCACGCTGGCGAAGCGCCGGGCGAGGCCCCATCGCCCCAGTCCAGATCCCATCCGCGGGGAGCAGAAGGGGCATGGGTGGAGAATGGAGCGGCGTATGGTACGGGCGGCCCATGGTGCGTCAAGCACCCAGAGGGCTTTTCGGGCAAAAGACCCCCCCGAGGGCGGTTTCAAGCCCAGGGCGAACTCCCTCCCTAGATGGCCTTCATCTGCTCCTGGTGGAAACGCTGGGCTGCACGCACCTGGTCCATGGAATCCCCCCCGTACTTGTCCAAAAAAGCCTCGGTCAGGGCCAAAGCCACGACAGCCTCCCCCACGACGCTGGCCGCGGGGACCGAGGTCACGTCCGAGCGCTGATAGGTGGCCCGTACGGCCTCTCCGCTCTCGAAATCCACGCTGGGCAGGCCCTGGCGCAGGGAGGGGATGGGCTTCATGGCCGCCCGCAGCACCAGAGGCTCGCCGTTGGTCAGTCCTCCCTCCAGCCCCCCCGCGTTATTGCTGGACCGGGAGTAGCGCAGGGCAGCACCCTGGGGTGCAGGGAGGATCGGGTCGTGGACCTGTGAGCCGCGCCGCCGCGCAGCCTCCAGTCCCAGCCCCACCTCCACGCTCTTGATGGCTGGCACCGAGAAAAGGGCGGCTCCCAGCCGCGAGGTGAGGCGCTCCAGACCGCTGGAGTAGCTGCCGAGCCCGGCGGGCAGGCCCAGGGCGCACACCTCAAATACGCCTCCAAGACTGTCCTTCTCCTCCCGGGCCTTATCCACGGCCTCGGCCATGGCCCGATCCGCCTCCGGATCGAGGCTCATGAAGGGGGAGTCGTCCCGCAGGGTGTGACGCTCGTCCCCCACCCGTTCGACACCATCCGGGGCACAGCTCACGCCGCCGACTTCCAGGACGTGGGCAAAGACCTCGATCCCGAAGGCCTCCAGTACCTGACGGGCCAGAGCCCCGGCCCCCACCCGCGCGGCGGTCTCCCTCGCACTGGCCCGCTCCAGTACGGCCCGCGGGTCCCGGTGTCCATGCTTGAGGCAGCCCGCCAGATCGGCGTGGCCCGGGCGGGGATTGGCCGGCACGGGGAGCTCCTCGATCACCGCATCGGCGTTGTGGATCCTGAAGGCCAGAGGCGAACCCAGGGTCACGCCACCGCGGGTTCCCGACAGAAGCTCAAGCCGGTCACTCTCGATCTTCATGCGCCCACCGCGCCCGTAGCCTCCCTGACGCCGGGCAAGCTCTCCGTCCACGGCCTCCAGGTTGAGCTCAAGGCCCGATGGGATGCCTTCGACGATGCCCACCAGGGCCGGTCCATGGGATTCCCCAGCTGTGCGAAACTGTAGGCGTGTCATTCTGGCCTCGTCCCGCGCAGCTCGGGGGACACCATGGGCCGCACCTCGATCCAGCCTTCCTCGTCCTCGCTCTCACCCGCCCGGAGCCCAGAGCCCGCTGGTGCCTGCGATGAGTGTCCTCCGGGCGTTGACGGAGTGGAGGAGGTCTCGCCTGCCTGGGCCAGGCAGGCGACCATGCGCCGCTCCAACTCCTCAAACTCGAATGGCTTGGCGAGAGTGTCCAGCACGGGCTCGAGCGCCAGCAGCTCCGCGCGCAGTTCCGCCGTCAGGAAACCCGAGACCACCAGAGTCGGAGGCAGGAGCCCCTCCTGATCCAGTCGCGGCAACTCTTCGCAGGCGTTCTGTGCACCGAGGTCCACATCGGAGAGCATGAGGGTAGGCCGACGCTCCTTCAGAGCCAGACGCGCGCCATCGAAGGAGTCCGCTGAGCGCACCGCGTACCCGCGCCGCTCCAAGAACCATGCGACCAGCTCAACGATGCGCTCATCGTTGTCCACAATCAGAACGTCTACGCCTTCCCCCGTCATGGCCTGAGCCTAGCGATTCGTGAGCAAGATCAGAAGCACTCGCAGGCCCGCCCGGCCTCTAATTGGGGTGCCGCTCGCAACTTGGCCTCTCCCACTGACGCCGCAAGATGTACCCTCGCCAAGGGCGTGCCAGACCGTCCGGCCCCAACGGACTAGGCTGTGCCCGGCTTTTCGAATCCGCAAACCCAAGACGCCCCATGCTGACCCCCTCCGTCGCCCCGATCTTCGGCCTCCTCCTCGGAGCAAGCCTCGCCCAGGCCCCCACTCCCCAGGACCCCGTAGAGGCTCAGCCTGAGGAGCCTGCCTCACCGAGGGGGCTGATCCAGGCCTCCGAAGGAGCGGTGGATGGCTTCACGCTGATCGCCCCCCTGCGGTCCACGACAACGTGGCTGGTGAATATGCAAGGTGAAGAGGTTCACCGCTGGGAGTCGAAGTACACGGCGGGCAACTCGGCCTACCTGCTGGAGGATGGATCGCTCCTACGCTGTGGCAAGGACACCGAGCCGTCCTCTTTCCACGGCGGTGGACAGGGCGGCATCGTCGAACGGTTCTCATGGGAGGGTGAGCTGCTCTGGACTCTGGACATGTCCAGCGAGGATCACCTGCACCACCACGACATTGAGCCCCTCCCGAACGGCAATATCCTGGTCATCGCGTGGGAGAGTCGCACGGCAGCCGAGGCCATTGCCGCAGGGCGGGAGCCTCAGTCTGTTGAGGCAACCGAGGAGGATGAGGAGTTCACCCTGTGGCCGGACATGGTGCTGGAAATCGAACCCACCCTACCGGTTGGCGGAAAGACGGTCTGGGCCTGGCATGCATGGGATCACCTCATCCAGGACTACGATGACCAGGCACCCCACTTCGGTGTGATCTCCGAGCACCCGGAGCGCATTGACGTGAATGCGGGTCTACCCGAGCGTGAGGAGACCGCCACGGAGCGCCGCCGCAGAGAGGAGCTCGAAGCCGAAATGCGGGCCCTGGGTTACCTCGGCGAGGAGGAAGAGGAGGAGGGTGACGACTCCGGCGCTGCCCAGCCGCGCGGCCGCCGCGCCAGCAGCGACTGGCTGCACACCAATGGCATCGACTACCACGCCGAGACCGACCTGATCGCAATCAGCATCCGCACCTTGAGCGAGGTCTGGATCATCGACCACTCCACGACAACGGCCGAGGCCGCCGGAACCGAAGGCGGCCGCTATGGGCACGGTGGCGACCTGCTCTATCGCTGGGGCAATCCCAAGCACTACGGCCGGGGCCGCCACAGGGATCGCACGCTCTTCGGCCAGCATGACCCGCGCCTGGTGACGGGCAGCGATGGCAGCCTGCGCTTGACGGTCTTCAACAATGGTGAAGGCCGGAGCAAGGAGCCCTATAGCTCGGTGGATGAGATCCTCCTGCCCTTCGAAGAAGGCGGGTTCCAACTCTCCCCCACCGAGGCCTTCGGACCCCAAGGCCCCGTCTGGTCCTACTCGGCGGAAGACAAGACGAGCTTCTTCTCGTCCTTCATCTCCGGTGCGCACCGCCTGCCGGGGGGCAACACCCTGATCTGCTCGGGAGCCCAGAGCCGGATCTTCGAGGTCACCCCTGAAGGAGAGGTCGTCTGGG
Source organism: Planctomycetota bacterium (assembly GCA_002720975.1). Lineage (GTDB taxonomy): Bacteria > Planctomycetota > UBA1135 > UBA1135. The sequence goes on from PBIX01000088.1 coordinate 26,365, forward strand.
ACTACCTGAATCCCTACGGAGACGCCGGGCCGGAAGGGCCGGGAGCAGATGGACGGGGCCCGGACGGGCGCGGCCCCGACGGGCGTCCCGGGCCGGAAGGTCGCGGCAGGCCAGAAGGCCGTCGGGGCCGCCCCCCGGGCCGTGACGGTCCTCCCGATCGAAGAGGCCCCCCCGGCCGTGGCGGCCCTCCCGATCGTGGCGGACCCGGTGGTCCCCCGGACCGTGATGGCCCGGGGGGAGATTCCCCGCCAGGTGACGGGAATCGCCCCCAACGCGGCGGCGGAGGCATGGATCCCCACGCCCTGTTCCGTGCCACGCGCATCGAGGCGGGTTACGCCGGGCTGAGCAAGCTGGAGGGTTAGCGAGCCGGGCCGCGCGCCCTAGATTCCCGCCAGCACTCCCGTCGCGTCCCCCAAGGGCACGTCCCGCACCCCCATGCGCTCGAGCAGGGCAAGGTGCAGGTTGTTCAGAGGGGTCTCCGCGGGCCAGACCACGTGACGGCCCGGATGCAGTGAGCCGTTGCCGCCACCGGCCAGCAGAATGGGGAGGTCGTGGTGGCTGTGGGTGTTGCCATCCGCGAGCCCGGAGCCGTAGACCACAAGGCTCGCGTCCAGCAACCGGGCATCGCCCTCGCGCGCCGCAGCCAACCCATCCAGCAGGTAGCCGAAGAGCTCCACGTGGTGGCGATTGATGGCACCGATGACAGCCACCTTGCCCGCATCTCCCTGGTGGTGGGAGAGGCTGTGGTGTCCCTCCGTGGAGCCGAGGTTCGGATAGGACCTGTTGCTGCCTTCGTTGGCCACCATCAGGGTCGCCACGCGGGTCTGGTCCGTCCGCAGAGCCAGGACCAGGACGTCGGCCAGCAGCTTGAATCGTTCGGCCGGAGAACCGGGGGCCGCGCTGGGCCGCGCCTCGTCTGGAACCGACTCCACCCGAAGCTCCTCAAAATCGACCAGACGGCGCTCCAGCTCACGCAGGCCACTCTCGAATTCGTCAAGTCGGTCGAGGTCGGCGCGGCCCAGCAGGCGCCGCAGGTCGCGGGCATCCTCGCGCACAAAATCGAGAAGCGATCGTCGCCGGGCCTGGATGCGCATACGCTCCGCAGCGTTTCCGGGGGACAGTCCTCCTCGGAACAACCTGTCAAACACCTGGGCCGGATCGGACTCCTTGCCCGCCGGAGTCGTGGACGTCTGCCAGGAGATGAAGCTCGAGTAAGCGCAGGCGTAGCCCGAGTCACATTGCCCCGACAGCTGTCCGCCGTCGGTGCCCAGCTGAATCGATCGGAAGCGGGTGTTCGACCCCAGGGCCGCTGCCGCCACCTGGTCGGCGGAGATCCCCAGGCCCACGGCACCGTCGGTCTTGAGCGCCTGAACTCCGGTAAGGAAGGTCGCCGAGGCGCGGGCATGGTCGCCCCCCCCATCGCCGTTGGCGCGCGCCTTGTCCTGGGTCAGCCCCGAGAGCACCTGAAGGGAAGGAGTGTGGGCCTGCAGGGGACCGAGCAGGGGCGGCAGCTCACCGAGC
>PBIX01000089.1 GCA_002720975.1 Planctomycetota bacterium
GGGGGATAAGGGGTTCAAGGGGTCTCCGCACGGCGGAGTAGGCCTAGATCGAGACAGATCCTAACTCCTCTCCCCTTGGGGAGGTGGTTTGGGCCTTTGTAGAGCCCCCTAGGGGCTCAGTTGCTGACTCAGATGTCGGGAGACTTGCGATGCATCCGGCCGAGGAGCCCTAGGGCGCGGGCGGGACCCCATCGGAGTTCCCCACGGTCCTGGGCGTGTAGCTACTTCTTGATGGGGGCCTGGGCCCCTTTCGGTCGAAAGGTGATTTCGCGATCGTTGGCCAGCTCCTTGCCGGGCGTGGAGCGGCCGGCCGTGATCTCAAGCTCTAGCTGCTCCAAGAGCTTGGTCACCGTCTCTGGCTGCTTCTCCAGCAGATTGGTCCGCTCGCCCCGATCTGCCTTCAGATCGAAGAGCTGCATCGGTGGCAGGCCCTGCTTTTTGGCCTGGGCTTCGCGGGGGGCGCTCCAGCCTCCGCTGCCGGCCGAGAGGCATAGTTTCCAGTCCCCTTGGCGCATCGCAAAGGAGCCGTCGATGGAGTGGCTGATCAGGGTACTGCGCTCGGTTGTGGCGGCGCCCTTGAACGCGGGGACCAGGCTGAAGGAGTCTTCGCCGCCGAGATCCTCCGCGGGCTCACCCGTGATATCTCGAAGGGTGGCGTAGAGGTCGGTCAAGCAGGCCAGGGCGGAGGTCTGCTGGCCGCCTTTGATGACTGACGGCCAGCGCACCAGGAAGGGCACCCGGTGTCCGCCTTCATAGATGTCCGCCTTGTGGCCGCGGTAGCCCGCGCTGGGGTCGTGTCCGTGCTCCTTCAGGACGCCGAAGTTTCCTTGGGGGGAGCAGCCATTGTCGCTGGTAAAGAAGACGATGGTGTTCTCGTCGAGACCCTCGGCCTCCAGGGTGGCCATGAGCTCACCCACGTGATGGTCCACCTGCATGACGAAGTCCGCGTAGGGATTGATGTCGCTGGCTCCCTTGAAGGGGGGCACAGGCACGATGGGCGTATGGGGTGCGGGAAGCGGCAGGTACAGGAAGAAGGGCTTGCCCTCCTTGGCTTCCGGAGCGCGTTCGCGAACGTGGGCGATGCTCTTGTCGAACAGGTGCGGAAGAACCTCATCGATCACGAAGTCATCCCCAATGGGGCCCTTGCGGTACCAGCCATAGGCATCCTCCTTTGAGGTAACCCCCTCCTCGCGGGTCGGGACGAAGGTCGGCCGGCCGGTATCAACCCAGACGTAGGGAGCCATGTCCAGGGAGCCGCAGTGCCCGTAGTAGCCATCGAAGCCGTTGATGTCGGGCCCGTTCTTGACGGGACGGGCAAAGTCGATGTTCTGCCACTTGCCCTCCTCCTTGTCGGCCTTGGCCCAGTCCCAGCCCAGATGCCACTTGCCGATCATCTGGGTGTGGTACCCGGCTTGGCGCAGCATGTGAGCGACGGTGGGCCGGTCGGCTGGGATGAGATGATTGCTGGTGCCGCCCAGCACGCCCTTGGCCAGGCGCGAGCGCCAGTTGTAGCGCCCCGTGAGCAGGCCATAACGGGTGGGGGTGCAGACGGCGCTGGAGGAATGGGCGTCCAAGAAGGTGATCCCTTCATCCGCGATCTTCTGCAGGTGGGGCGTCTTGATCTTGCAGTCCGCGTTGGTCGGCGACACATCGCCAATCCCAAGATCGTCGGCGAGGATGAAGATGACGTTGGGCTTGTCCGTTTCATTCGCCTGACACAGGCAAGCACTCAGGCCAAAGAGGATGGGCAGCAGGAAGCTCTTGGGCATGGAAAGTATCAGGAGTCGATTCGCCAGCGGCAGCGAGGGGTCTATCAGCACGCAGGGGTTTGGAGGGCTGCCGACGGTAGCCCGAACGAATGGGATTAGCCAGGGATCCAGGTCTTGGCAGCTTGGGAAGGGGCAGAGGACGTGGGGGCAGGTGGGGTCGGTCGGTTTTCCTTGAATGATGTATGGTTCAAGGTGCCACCCCTTGTGGCCCTGGGTCGCGCCGCCTGGTTCAGGGGCCTGCTTCTGCACGGATTCGCCGAGGCCGGCACTTCCGTGAGCCAGGTAAGACGACCCCTTGACCGCGAGCCGCGGAAGGGCTGCAATCCATACTGAACCCCGGTGTCCACGAAGGCGGGGGGAAGTCAAACGAAGGCTCAAATGAGAACGGCAATGCGCAACACCCACTGCAGGAAGCGCTTGAACCTCAGTCCCAAGAGACTCTCGACGGTACCGTCCGTCCTGATCCTGCTCGGCTCGGTGACATTGGCGATGCTCGGCAGCAACCCGACGACAGCGACCGCCATCAGTGCGACCGAGCTGGACTTTGAGGAGATCGTCTTCGTCAAGCGCAAGCCCTACTCCTCCGATCACTACTACACGGACATCGACAACGGCACCACCGGCGATCGCTTCCTCCCCGGCAACGGCATCTACATCTACGACCTGCGCACCCGATCAGAGCGTGCTGTCGTTACGGCCGCCGAGATGCCTGGCGGCAAGGGCTTCATCGGCAAGATCTCTCTGTCCTTCGATGCCAAGAAGGTGATCTTCGACTTCCGGCAGGATCCCGGCTCAGGTTTCCGCATCTGGGAGGTGGGAATCGACGGCGGGGGTCTGCGACAGATTTCGTTCCCGCCAGCGGACGAAGCGAACAAGGTTGCACGCTGGGGCAAGCCCTGGCACACCGACGACATCCACCCGTGCTACCTGCCAGACGGCAAGATCATGTTCTCCTCGACCCGCTGCGAGCACACCATTCTCTGTGGTGGATCAGCCGCCCTGGTGGCCCCCGGCCTCCATCGGATGGACGCTGACGGGACCAATATCGAACAGCTGACCCGAAGCCCAGTCAGCGAGTTCTGCCCGGTGGTTCTCGACGACGGCCGCGTCATGTACCACCGCTGGGAGTACGTCGACAAGGGCGCTCGCGTCGCCAAGACCATCAGGTCCATGAATCCCGACGGGACGCAACCCGAGGAAATCTACGGGGTGGCCGACGACACGACGACGGTCTACATGTACCCACAACCCATACCCGGCAGCGTTCACCGCCTGGTCTGCGTGGGAACCTGCCACTTTCCACAGGGTGGCTGTCTCGGGGCGATCATGCTGATCGACAGCAGCAAGGACGCGCGGGTGCGGGGCCCGGATCCGGACGAGGCGAACTATGTCCAGTGGGATGACCAGTCGGCGGTCACCAACATTACTCCCGCCGTGTTCATCGAACGGCGGACCGAGCCCGGGTGGCATTTCCGTACCAAGGATGGCAAGTACGTCCACGACCAAAACGGTCGCCAAGGGCACCTGTACACCCACCCCTATCCGATCAACGACCGGGAGTTCCTGGTCTCGTACAAGGTCGACCCCGCAGATCACTACAAGAACGTGGCCGACGCCTACGCGCTGTATCTCGTCGACGTCGAGGGTGGGCACCGCCTTATCCACAAGGATGAGGAGCTCTCCTGTTGGCATCCCCTGCCACTGGTTGCTCGACGTGTCCCGCCACCGATCCGACAGTCCCAGCACCCCGAGTACGCCACCAGCAACCAAGCAGTCTGCGTCATCATCAACGTCTACGAAGGTATGGACGGGGTTCGGCCGGGCGAAGTCAAGTGGCTGCGGATCAACGAGACGCTGCCACGCTACTGGGACACCGGCAGACGGTGGGGCTCTTCCCTGAGTAGCGCCGCCTGGAAAGCCGCTCTGTGGCCACGGGTACAGTGGGGTGTCGTGCCGGTGGAGGAGGACGGCTCGGCCCACTTCCTGGTGCCGGCAGACCGCAGCATATTCTTCCAGGTCCTGGACGAGAGCTTCCGTGAGATCCAGCGCGAGCGGACCTACACGAACTACCGGCCGGGAGAGACCCGCTCCTGTACCGGCTGTCATGGGCGGTCCAGCCGCGCTCCCTCCCCATCGGGTGCAGTGGCTCCGCTCGCCCTGGCACGGGCACCGAGCACTCTGCAGCCGCAACCGTGCGATCTGGTAGAGAACGGCGGCGACGGCCGTGCCGGGCAGGTCATTCACTATCCCACGGATATTCAGCCGATCTTCAACGCCAAGTGCGTCTCGTGCCACGGCAAGACCGAACCTGCCGGAGGACTGAGGCTGACCGACGAAGTCACCACCTACTACAACACGTCCTATGAGCAGCTCGCCCAAGAGGAGCTGGCCGGACCGCTCATCTCAGAGTTCACGTCGTTCCGCCGGGGCGACCAAGGCAACTACAACGGTGGGTTCCTCCCGCCGAGGAGTCTGGGTTGTGCCAAGAGCACGATGATCGACATGCTCACCCACGCTGTTCACCCGCAGAACGTCGACCACGACCATTCGCAGATGCTGACGGAAATGGAGCTGATGATCCTGAGTCGGTGGGTGGACACGAACTACCAGTTCTACGGCACCTACTACGGTCGACACCACGCGCTGTGGGTCAAGCCGGATCCCAACAAGCCCACCTACGAGCCGACCGATTTTCGACGCAGGCCGACTTTCGAAGAGGCCACCAGCTTCTTTGCACCAGAGTGGCACCGGTAATCGGGGTAACGCCCGGCAAGTTTCGTGCGCCCCGGCTCGGAGGATACCCCGGGTCCATGCGCCAGCACCGGGGGTTTGGGTCAAGGTGGGCAGAGGGTAGACTGGAGACGTACCGCTGGGCACTGCTGCCTGGACCCGTCAATGCAGCGGCGGCTGGCAGACCACACCCCGCAGCGGAGAGGACACCATGAAGCACTCGCGCAAGATCACGCTGAATCTGTCGATCGTCCTGCTCTCGCTGTTCGGAGCGGTCGCGGCGCAGGGCCAGGCGAGCCGCTGGGTCGGGCCCGCCCCCTCGGGCGCGGCGTACCCGGCCGGTGAGGAAACACGACGCTTCCAGGCTCTCACGCGCGACCTGGAGCAGCGTCAGCAGTTCAAGAAGGTCGAAGCCCAGACGTTCCGCAAGGAGTCATTGATCTTGGACAGCGACCGCGACCCGCTGGATGTCATCCTCCGGCGCACCAAGGCGCTGCTGGCCGATCTCGTTCGCATGCGCACACCAACGGCACCGGGTCTGAAACCGCTCGCCGATGAGCTCTCCCAACTGAAGACCGCTGCCGAAGGAACCGACGTCAAGCACCTCGCCGAGCGCAGGGTGCTGTTCGACAAGGCCTGCCATCTGCGCCGACGGATCGCGTTCGCAAACCCGCTGCTCGACTTCGACGACGTGTTGATCCTGAAGCGTCACCCGACGAACTTCAATCACATGTGTGATCAGTACTACGGCGCCGCGCAGCGGCCCGGCGGCGGGCTCTTTGTGCTCTCCGACGCGTTCGGCGCGAACCCGAAGATCCGCGACCTCCTCGCCGAGTCCGTGGTGGAGAACGGGCGACTGAAGGGCCAACGTCTTACCGGAGGACCCAAGCGGACCTGGGCGGTCCAGTACGACGGAATGGGTCACGTTGGCGGAGACGAGACGGAAGGCGGGTCCTTCCTCTCGCCGGATCTCTCCTTCGACGGCAAGAACGTGGCCTTCGCCTACGTGGAATGCCGCGGCGATCGCGATCACGACCACCATACGGACCCACAGCGCGGACACTGGGCCGAGCAGCGTTCCTACCATGTCTTCACCGTCGGACTTGATGGAACGAACCTGCGAATGCTGACCGATGGAACGTGGAACGACTTCGATCCCTGCTTCATGCCGAGTGGGCGTATCGCGTTCATCAGCGAACGACGAGGCGGCTATTTGCGCTGTGGGCGCGTGTGTCCCACCTACACGTTGCACGACATGGCTGCTGACGGATCCGGCATCAGTTGCCTCTCCTATCACGAGACCAACGAATGGCACCCGAGCGTCACTCACGACGGGATGATCATCTGGACACGTTGGGACTATGTGGATCGGCACGGTGTCACCGCGCACTTCCCCTGGATCACGACCCCTGACGGCCGCGATCCGCGCGCGGTTCACGGGAACTACTCTCCCCGCCCCAAGCGTCCGGACATGGAGACCGATCCTCGCGCGATTCCCGGATCGCAGAAGTTCGTAGCCACGGCCGCTCCACACCACGGTCAGTCGTTCGGATCGCTGGTGCTGATCGACCCGCGCGTCGAAGACGACGATCTGATGAGTCCGGCCAAGCGCCTGACCCCCGACGTCGGATTTCCGGAGACACAAGCCAGCACCGGTTCGGCTATGCACTACGGGCAGCCCTGGCCGCTGAGCGAGAACTACTACCTCTGCGCGTACGAACCACAGGGCGGGACCCCCAGCACCCGCCAATACGGCATCTACCTCATCGACGCGTTCGGCAACCGCGAGTTGATCTACCGCGATCCCGACATCGCCTGCCACAGCCCGATTCCCGCCGCGTCACGTCCGGCGCCGCCGGTCTTGCCGGAGGTGTCGCAGCGACTGGCGACGGAACAAACCGACGAAGCCACGGTGAGCGTCGTCAACGTCTACAACACCCGGAGTCCGTGGGCGAAAGGCACGAAGGTCTCAGCCTTGCGCGTCTACCAGGTCTTTCCGTTGTCGGTCGCTTCCGCCAGGATCCCCCACGCCACCGGTTATCAGATCCCACAGGCAAAAGACTCGATCAACCTCTCGCGCGCGGTGCTGGGGACGGTCCCGGTAGAGGAGGACGGCAGCGCCAACTTCATCGTGCCGGCGCGGGCGGAGTTGTTCTTCCAGGTCCTGGACCAGGACGGCCTGGCCATCACCTCCATGCGCTCCGGAACGCACTTTCAGCCCGGCGAAACGGCGTCGTGCGTTGGTTGCCACGAGTCGAAGCCCAGCGTTCCGACGACACCGTCCACAATCACGCCGCTAGCCATGAGGCGTGCCCCCTCGCGCCTCGAGCCCGAGGCCCATGGCACCAATCCCTTCAGCTATCCCCTCCTGGTGCAACCGATCCTCGACCAGCACTGCGTGGAGTGCCACATCCAAAACCTGGCGCCGCCACTGGACGGCGGGATCACGAAGACGAAGGAAGGGGGCTACATGAACCCGCGAACCAACTACTCCAACTCGTACGTGACTCTCACTCCGAAGTTCGGGTTCTACGACTACGGCGGCAAGGACTTCAACGACCCGAAGTGGTACCGGACTACGCCCGGTGAGTTCGGGGCCAGGGCGTCCAAGCTGTACGCGCTCCTCTCGAATGGTCACTACGACGTGGACCTGCCACCGGACGCCCTGCGTCGCATCACGGTGTGGCTGGATTCCTGTTCACCTTTCTACGGTGTCTACGAGAAGAAGGGCGGTGAGGCCCAGCTCCGTGGGGGAACCGCAACGCCGACCCTCTGGTAAGGGGCACGCGCAAGAACAGGACCGCGGCTACGGCGACGTTCCGGGCGCGGAGAGACAAGACTGCGACGGGGAAGCCCGCACCTCATCGGTACACCGCCGCCGTTTTAACGAGCCCTCTCCTGCACCAGGAAATAGGTTCCCAGGGTTTGTTCGCCGATCATCCGCAAAGCCCTCACCTGGTCCCTGGGAATCACTTGTCCGTAGGGTCGGACAGGGGGGGTGATTCCGTGTCATCGCCCAGATACCCCATGGCGCGTAGGGCCTCTAGTTGTCTCGGATCCATGACCTGAGGCGGGAGCAGCTGCTCCTTGGCGGTGGAGGGTCCCCCGAAAAAATGTACGCCCTCTTGGGGCGCCAGCAAGAGGCGCTCCAGGTCGCCGGCCCGATAGCGCACACAAGAACGCTCGGGGGAGTGCGCGTCACCCACGTGCAGGGACGCGACCTGTACGAAGCGGGAGACGACAGCAAGGGGGTCTCCCGCCTTCCCTTCGAAACGCACCTGACCCTCCTCGAGGGGACGACCCTCAATCCCGTGCAAATGGGTGGGCGACTCCATCCCGTGCACGAGCCAGTCGCAGGTGTCCCCCGAACCCGATTCGATGGCGACCATGTAGCAGCCTGAGCGGTGCAGCATCAGGTAGTCGAGCACTTGCAAACGCATTCGGGCGGCGACCACGGGCTGCTCTGCGGCCACGTTGCGGCGTTCGCTGGGGTCCGTTTGCAGATCAAACAGAGCCTCGGAAGAATCTGGATCGCGCCAGGATCTCGAAATGTACTTCCACTGTGGAGTGCGCACGGAGAGGCCCGCATTAAAGGTCTCGGTGACCGCCAGACGGTCGGGTGCGAGACTCGTGTCGCCGGCGAGCAGCGGCACCAGGGACTGGGCATCGAGATTCTCACCGACAGCCACTCCGGCCAGTTCGAGCAGGGTGGGCATGACGTCAAAGGCGCGCACCTGGGTCTGCACGACACGGCCCGGAACAGCTGTTCCCGCCGCCGGCTTCACGATCAGGGGGACGCGAACACCCTCGTCGAAGAGCTTTCCTTGACCGTGCCCGAAGCCCCCGTGCTCCCAGAGTTCCTCCCCGTGATCGGACACGAACACGATGACGGCTTCGTCGTAAAGGCCCCGCCGCTTCAGTTCGTCGAGGAAGGCACCGATGCGGTCGTCGACGTAGGCCACCTCGCCGTCGTAGAGATCCCCGGCGGAGAGGCGAGCCTCCTTGTTGAGGGGGTGAAGGGGCACCGAGTAGGGCCATTCGGCCCCTTCTGCCAATGAGCCGAACGCGTTGTCGAATGGCGCGGGCTGACAAAAGGGCTGGTGCGGATCGTCGAAGTGCAGAAAGAGGAAATTGCGCCGCCGAGAGTCGCGATCCAGCCACTCCAGGGCCTTGGCTAAATTGTCATCGGCACACGCCAACGTGCGCGGGACGTTGAAAGAAACGTCGAAACCCTGGTCGTAGCCGCTGCGGTAGATGGGAGCCTTGTAGGCGATGGAGTGCGTGGCCCAGCCGGCGGCGCGGAAGCTCTCGGCCAGGGTCTGAAAGTGCGCCGGCAGCTGCGCCCACAGAGCGCCCGAATCCCACACGCGATGGCGTGAGGGAACCACGCCGGTGAAAATCGACGCGAACGACGGACAGGTCCAGGTGGCGTTGCTGACAACGGCATCGAAGCGCACTCCATCGGCGGCTAGGGCGTCGATGTGCGGGGATGTCTGACGGTCGTAGCTGTAACAAGAGAGGCGATCCGCGCGCAGGGTATCGACGGCGATCAAGATGACGTGACTGGCGCCGGTGCCCTCAAAGGGCATCTCCACGACGGGATTGCCCCACATGGGGTGGGTGTAGTCATCATCGGCGCTGGTTCGCAGGAGAATCTCAATGGGCTGACCCTCAAAGGCAGAGAGGTCGATCTGCGCCTCGTGCCAATGCCACTGTTTTGGAAGGGCGGTCAGGGAATCCGACCAGAGCAACTCCCGCTTTCCCATCGATTCCACGAGAACTTCAAAGCGAGCCGTGTGCCTACGCTGAGTCATGCGCGAGAGGCAATAGGAGAAACGCAGGAGTGCTTGCGCTCCGAGGGTCAGAGGAAAACCCAGCTCACTGGGAGGGGGGCCATAGAGGCCGTAGCGAAAGGAGTAGTTCTCCTCGGGCGATGCACGTGCACCGCGCTGTGAAACCAGGGGTAGAAATTGGCCCCGCTTGCGGATTCCCCATTCGGGGTCTGCGTCCTCGGCCAGATCCTGAGCCTTCATCCAGGCGATGGACTGCTGTGGAGAGGGGTCCAATCGCGACAGGCGGATGTCGTCGAACCAGGCCTCGCCCCCAGTCTGCGCCGCATCCAACTCGGCCAAGCGTTTGGGGGTCGCCCAGACCACGATCAGAAAAGCCCGCGTGTAGGGCATGCTGAGAAACGAGACTGATCCGTGCTGCCATGTGCCGTCGGGCTTAGGCGGCGGTACCAAGTGAGTTCTGGAGAGAGAGGTAATGCGGCTCCTACCAGCCAAGAGTTCGTCAATGCTCATGGACTTGTGTACCTCGACGATTTCGAAATCCGCAGCCAAGGGAGAGAGGCTGCGCACGAAGCGCTCGAAGTGATAGTGGGTACCGGGCTCCGCGGAAATGGTCCAAGCCCTGCGCTTGACGCGCGTGCGACCCGTTAGGCGGAAGCTGCGACCGCGATCGGTTTCGACCACCGTGCCCTCGGAATTCTCCGGCCATCCGGCCTGCTGTAGATCGAACTCCTCGAAATCCTCTTCGAACAGAACTTGGGAGCGCACATCTTCGGTGAAATCGAGGGTCTTACGCGCTTGGATCTCCGTCAGGGGCGAGCGTATTGACGCCCCGGAGAGGCGATCGGCGAGACGTATCGATCCAGTCGTCCCCGCTTGTTGTTCCGACGAACCGGAGGTCGATGAACCACAGCCAGGACAGGCTAGCAGAACAAAGGGAATCAGCATCCTCAGGATGGGAGTTCGAGGGGTTCGGCTCATCTCTCGGTGGCGTGCCATGATACAGACAACACCATCCATTAGATACGGAGTCACACACCGTGCCGACACTTCCCGACAGGATCGTGCCGCACATGATCCGTTCCATCATCCCTGCTTGCGTGGTGCCAAGCAACTCGAAGTGGGGACTCTAGAAGAGGAGGTGGCGCTGTCAGGCACTGATATTTATTCGCGATCCGATGAACGCACACCCTCACGAGCCCGATATCGCCACACCAACGCGCAGTTGTGACGTGCACAACATTCCCGACGCAACCAATACAGCCAGCGCAGGACTCATCATTACAAAGCTCGAGGAGTATGGCCCCCGCCACTGAGCCTACTGGTTCAAGGACGGCCGGAGGGGGCACGCCCCTCGCGCGGGCGACAGGCCGAAGTCCCGCCCCCGAAGAAGGGCATGGTCACGAATGAGATCACGGTCGTCGACCGAGCACTCGGTAGATCCGGTAGTCCTCGCGCAGGAATCTTGAATGGTGGCTGTAGACGGTCTCAAGCTCGAGTTGATCGAGCGCGCCCTCCGCCTTGATGCTCCCCTGCATGTCGCTGATGTACTCGACCCCCTGCTCAAGGATGTAGTCGCCGATCCGACCTTCCAGTAGATAGGGCAGGAGTTCGTAGTTGTTGATCAGGCCATCGAGGTTCACGACGCGCTGGTCGCTGTAGTAGCCCACCACGCCGGCATTCCAGCTCCCCACGATGGTGTCCTGCGGCAGGTTCTCACTGATCCACACGGCCGCGCGGTAGCTCTCGTCGTTCCACGACAGGTTCCAGTCATGGTGGGTCTTGACGCCGCTCCAATAGAAGCGGGGCATCTCCTGGACGTGATAGGCGACGAGGCCCGCCAGGGCCAAGGTGGCGATGAGTGTTTGCCGCCGGGCATCAAACAGCCGGGCACCGACATACGCGAGAGCCGCGACTGCCAGTGTCGCGGTCACCACGGTCACCACGATTTCGTTCTCGACGAACCACCACCTGATCATGGCGTAGGAGAGTTGGCTCGGGTAGAGACTGAGGGAGACGAGGGCATCTGTGACCCCGAAAGCCAGCACATATCCAAAGGGGGCCAACGCTCCCAGGCGCGTCCGCAGAAACCGCGCCCACTCGAGCGGTCTGCCGAGCAGCGCCGGGATCAGGGCGAAGCCGGCGCACAGGATCCAGAAGAGCCCTATCGGAATGGCGCTGTTCTGGCTGAAAATCAGCCGACTGCCGGCGATCCAGAAGCCGTCCACACCGTGCGAGGTGATAAACCAGAAGATCCTGGAGCGCAGGTGCCAGTACAGCCCCGTCCAGGCATCGAAGTTGAACATCGAATCGAATCCCCGCGATGCGAGGAAACGCTCCGCCTCGAACTGCTTGACGGCGCCGCTGACAGGCAAGAGGTGCCCAGTCGTGGACAGGTTGTGGAGCAGGTACCCGCCGATCAACACTGCAGCAACCACAGCAGCGACGGCTCCCAAACGCATGCGTTCTCCAAACTTGCCGTGCCGACCCAGCAGCACGTAGTGCACTAGCAAACAAGCGACAAAGAAGCCCGCATTGAGCCGAGTCAGGGCCGTCAGGCCGAGCAGCAGACCGAGTACAAGGGCCGTCCGTGTGCGCGGACGCACGAGATGCACGAAATGAAAGTACGCCACGGTGCTGAGCAGCATGAGCGCGAAGAGGGCATTCTCCATGCCCCAGACCCGTTGCCACACTATTCCCATTGAAAACAGGAACGCCCCCGCGGAGGCGATGGCCGTACCGATGGATACGGTGCGGGCGAGGATGTGAAACAGGAGCAGGCACGAGGCGAAGTGGACGATCGCCGCCAGCGCAACGAACACTCTGCTGAGAATGGCCTTGTCCGTGACGCCCACCCAATGCAACACCTCGGCGACGCCGGTCAGCAGTATTGCCCAGACCGGCTGCACACCGTTACTAGGGTGGATCCGGTCGAAGGTCCAGAATCCAACCTCTGGGTAGTTGGCGGCGAGGCCGAAATAGTAGAACGCGTCATCGCCGCGGTGGATGAACTGGTCGGTGGGTAGGAAGGCCTGGGCCAGCAAGAGGGGCGCCGCGAACCACAGGAGGAGCAGCCCGCGCCGACGCAGCACCTCACTCCCGTCCCTGAGCCCGTTTGACGTCGATGTCATCGCTTGGGGATCCCTACCGGTACCGAAGCCCAGCCGACGGCCAGAATCACAGGGCCGGCCCTTCAAACGGGGCCGCGGGGCGACGCAAGGGAAAGGGCTGAGTGGCTTGAGCTGCGATGTCGGACTCCCGTGGGCAGGACTGCAGAGCCTCTTTGCCCCGATGCAGGCTGGCGCCGAGAACGTGCGCCTCGATCACCCGCACGTGGTCCCATGCGGAGCGCGCGAGATCCTGGGTGCGCTGCTCGGACCTGGGCACAGCCCTGCAGTTTCTCTTGCTGAATGGTCGGGTTCTATTGCTGCAGAAGGACATCGCCTACAAAGGAAGAGAGCACGATTCCGAGGACAACAATGACTCGGGGTGCCCTCTTGTGAATCCTGAGGTAGGCCCAGCATAGAGTAGCCAAGCCCAATGCAAGCCATGCAAAGTCAACGTAGTCAAACTCCCTGCCAGAAAGCTCTCTCCGAGTCAGGTGGAATAGCCCAAAGCAAACAAACAGCTGGCCGAGGAAGAAGTCGTTTGATGGCTCCTTCCTGGGTGGCCAATCCCTCACCGGGCGCGGCACTGTAGCGAGTTGCACTTCTTCTCTTTCAGTACGGGAGTTGGGCCTGGTCCGTGGTCTCTTTGAGGTAGTCGGTCAGGTAGGCGCGTGCGATCAGGAAGAGCCTGCTCCGCTCGAGGGTCCGCTCGAGGCTGGACGTGCGCGGTTGGGTCCACGGGGTGCGGAAGTGGGTCTGGTCGGGTGTCGGGTTCGGCCACAGGGCCGCGAGCGCGTCGTTGGTGGCGTGGTAGACGATCAGCAGGTCCGGCTCGAACGCGATCACCCTCAGGCTGAGGTTGATCAGGCTCTCGGTGGTCGTCCAGCCGGGCACGCCGAAGTTGAGCACCTCCGCCCTCGTCCCGACCCTGCGCAGGTGCTGCTGGAGCCGGGCGGGGTAGGTTGCCTTGTCCGATCTCGGACCGGTGCCGTAGGTCGAGGAACCGCCCAGGCACGCGACCCGGAAGACCCGGTCGGGCTTGCGTAGCGACACCTCGGGGCCGCGCAGGCCGTGGGCGTTGTGCTTCGCCTGGCGATTGCGGCGCGTCGTCGTCCAGTTCGGGCTGGGGGCGAACGAGAGGTACGGGTGGGGCTGCTTGTCCAGCCGGCTCCCCTCGGCATCGACGGGCATGAGGTCCGACTACCGCAGACCGGGGACGGGGACCACCCGCGGGATCACCTCGAGGGCGAGGGCGACCAGTGCCAGGTCGATCGTGACGAGCAGGCAGATCCGGGGCAGCGGCCGCATTACAGGTTCAGGGGATAAGGGGTTCAAAGAGTCTCCGCACGGCGGAGCAGGCTTAGGTTGAGACAGATCCTAACTCCTCTCCCCCTTGGGAAGGTGGTTTGGGCCTTTGTAGAGCCCCCTTGGGGCTCAGCTGCTGATTCAGATGCCGGGACTTGCCCTCCCGTCCAGGGACTTTCCTTGGACGGATTACCTGGGCGCATCCAGCGGTTGAGCCTCTGGGAAAATCAGGAGTCTCGAAGCAGAAACCAGGGGATGGCTACGAGGCCGAAGAGCACAAGAGTGCTGAGCAAGTGCAAGACAAAGCTGATCATGACTCGCCAGAGACTTCCCCACAACGTCGTGCCGAAGAACCGAGAGGCGGCCCAGGTCATCCAAATCGTGCCAAACAATACACGGAAGTTCGCCGGGGCATCAGGCCAGACGGCACCGAAGGGTATGGCCGGGATAGAGGCCAGGTAGCGCAGACCAAACAGGTAGAGGACGAACACCAAGCACTCGGCAAAATTGCGGCCAGCCCGCCGAAAAGTGAAGCGCAGGTAGGTAGCGAGCAAGGGCAGCGAGAGGTATTGCAGAAGCTCCAGGTTGCGGCCAATGAATGCGGAGAGTGCGGCTGTCAGCGCCTTGTCCTCCTCACTAGCCAAAGTGGCGGTCATGCGAATCCCGGAAGCAGACAAGGCGTCAAGCCCGCCCAGGTTCATCGCCAGGTACCAGAGCGCAGAACTGAGCAAGCAGAACTAGGCCGGATTCACATAGCGCCGGCGCTTCCCCTCCACGTACTCGACCACCATTTGCCCAGGCGCTGTCAACAACCCCCGCATGGTGTTGACCAGAGCCGAGTTCCATCCCACGAAGTTCTGAAGCACATCCAGCAGGACACCCCTGGCCTCCAAACGCAAACGGCCATTGTCCTGGCCACACGTACCGCAGAAGCGCCCGGCAGATTCACCTTCCACTATGCTGGAGCAGTTCGGGCACGTGCTCGTGCGTGGGTCTGTCATGCGGCATTCTCCTTCGCAGTCATGGGTCGGAGCTTAGCAAGGCTCAGCAGAGCCGTTCACCCGCCGTCTTACCGAGCCTCTCCTGCACCAGAAAATAGGTCCCCAGGGTTCGTTCGCCGATCATCCGCAAAGCCCTTACCTAGTCCCTCGCCTGATCCTCAATGTAATCCTGGATGTTCAAGGCCTCTTGTTTCTCCCAGTCCAGTCTCCACCTGTAAACCCTCATGTAGATCTCTTTGTCTTCAGGTTTCATGCCTTCCGTCCATTTTCCGGAATGCGGCAACGCCAAGTCGATGACCCCGTCTGAAGATGTCCGGGGCATGGTGTTACTCATTGGGAAACCGATAGATCATTTTCTCCGACCGCTGCTCGACTGACAATGGGTTGCTGCCACAATGGGGGTCCCGGTGGCGATCCAGGCCCCAAACCTCAGGCTCGACCTCGAACGGTACTCGCGTGCCTTGCCGCTGCGGGAATAGGGAGGGATTTGGCATGACTCTGTACCCCGAACTCGCCCCCCAGACCCGCTTGCCGGCAGAAACCGACTTGACACCCGATCGCCAGTACGAACACTGTCTGCCTAGCTGGCCCCGGTGGCCCACTTCTTCACACCAACGAGTCGAGCCCTAAGCGAATGGCAGACACGAGCCTGAGGCAATCTCACCGAATTCTAGGCCTGAACACCCTCGCGTTTACGGTCTGCTTCGCGGCCTGGATGCTCAACGGGGTTCTGGTCACCTTCCTGGCGAGCAACCGTGTCTTCGACTGGGGCCCGGTTGAGATCGGGTGGCTGATGGGCATCCCGGTCCTGACCGGATCGCTCTTCCGGCTGCCGGCGGGCATCCTTACCGACCGCTATGGGGGCAAGCCGGTGTTCACGGCGCTGCTGTTCCTCTCGGCCATCCCACTCTACCTGCTGTCTCAAGCCGATTCGTTCCTCGGCTTCGCCCTGTGCAGCTTCGGGTTCGGCCTGACGGGCGTCGGCTTCTCGATCGGGATAGCTTTCAGCTCCGTCTGGTACCCCAACAAGTACCAGGGAACGGCGCTTGGAATCTTCGGTGCAGGTAACGCCGGCGCAGCTGCGACGACCCTCCTGGCACCTTCCCTGCTCAACTGGCTGACCGATGACGGGGCGAACCTGGAGGGCTGGCGGATGCTCCCGCTCATATACGCGGGGATGATGGTGGTGATGGGGGTGGTCTTCGCCATCTTTACGACCAACCGCAAGCCCGACGTAAGCAAGAAGACGACGCGCGAGCTGCTCAGCCCCCTCAAGCAGGCGAGGGTGTGGCGCTTCGGGCTGTACTACTTCCTGGTGTTTGGTTGCTTCGTCGCCTTTAGCCAGTGGCTCGTCCCGTACTTCGTGAACGTCTACCACGTGTCCCTGGTGGAAGCGGGAATGCTGGCGGCGTTCTTCAGCTTTCCCTCGGGCGTGATTCGCGCGCTGGGGGGCTGGCTCTCGGACAAGGTGGGGGCCCGCATCGTGATGTACTGGGTGCTGGGCGCGTCGGTGCTAGTCAGCTTGATGCTCATCGTCCCCAAGATGGAGATCGTGTCACCGGGCAAGGGCATCGCTGCCGTCGAGGACGGGGTCGTCGAGGCGGTCAGTACGAGATCCATCACCGTCGGAACCCGGTCCTACCCGCTGACCGGCAAACCCGTCTCCATGTCGGAGGGCGATGACCAGACCCTGATTCTCCCGACCAAGGACGCCTGGCACGAGCCGGTCGTCGAGCAGGGCCAGACGATCGAACGCAAGGCGCTCCTGGCCAAGGGCGTGACGCGCATCTACTTCCAGGCCAACCTGTGGATCTTCGCGGTGCTCGTCATTGTCTTGGGGAGCATCTGGGGCATCGGCAAAGCAGCGGTCTACAAGCACATCCCGGATTACTTCCCCGGCGAGGTCGGAGTTGTCGGCGGGATGGTCGGAGTCCTGGGCGGCCTGGGTGGGTTCGTCTGCCCGATCATCTTCGGCTACCTGCTCGAGTGGACTGGGATCTGGACGAGCTGTTGGATGTTCATGCTCTTGCTCTCCCTGATCTGCATCGCGTGGATGCATCGGGTCATCGCGCGGGTGACCTCTTACCCGACTGGGTTCGAGTCGAAGTACACCTCCCAGGACCGGGTCTTGCCCGGCGACGTGCTCTCACCCCTGATGAAGTGGTCGGAGGACTACACCGTCGGCGTCGACGACCTGGATCGACAACACGAGCGACTGATCGAGCTGATCAACGAGCTGGACGAGGTGATCCAGCAGGGACGCCACTTCCGACACTGCTCTCCCGTTCTCGATGGGCTGATCGAGTACACCATGGTGCACTTCAGTGCGGAGGAGGCCCACATGGAACGCGTGGGGTACCCCGGACTGGAGCAGCACCGCGGAGTCCACGAGCAGTTCATCGGCGATGTGGTCAGGCTGCGGGAAGAGATCGACGCTGGCGACCGCGCAGCCATGGACCGTCTGCTCGTCTTCCTGCAAGGGTGGCTGATTGGTCACATCGTGGGCGTCGATCGGCAGTACGCCAGCTACACGGCTGAGTGAAGCCCGGCGGCCGTCATGAACGGCCTGGGACAGCGGATCCCTAGCCGGCGAGAGCGCAGAGTCAGGACAACTTCCTCCCGATTGCCGATTCGCGTGCCTCGCCATTGTCTCGCTTAAGACACCCTCCTCAAGCTCTAGAGGTTCAAGCGCGCGCCAAACCTGAGCGCGCTGCGCCGCTCGCCGTCCGCCAGGCGCACAGCGAGCCCAAAGCTCTCGCTGAGGTGGTAGATCGCACCTAAATCAAAGGTGGTGTCAGGGTCGTCATAGTTGTAATGAGTCAGCCCCAGCTCCAGCTCGATCGGCCCGAGGAGCCTCGTGCGGACGTGCGCGCCCAGCTGCAGCACCGTGCTCGACACAGCGCTGCCGGACGCCTCGTTCTCTTCGTCTATGAAGCCGAGGTCGAGGACGAGGTCTGTCTGCTTGAGGAGCGGGAGGTAATAACCGAAGCCGGCTTCGAGGACGTCGATGTCATCGCCAGGCGAGTCATCGTTCACCACAGAGCGAAACTCTCCCAAGAGGCGCAGGTGATTATCCACGCGTATCGAGCCAGAGAACCCAAAGCCAACCCAGTTGTCCCCAGCCCCGCTGTCGTCCCGGTTTAAGTAGAAGATGTCCGCGTACTCATAGCTGGGTACCGGCTCTTCGCCCGTTGAGCCAACAGAAGAGCTCGCACAGGCGGGCAAGAGGACTATCGACAAGGACACGGCTGTCTTCATCTTGATCTCATCTCCTTGGCTGCTAGGGCGAACACTTGCCCGCAGAGTACCCAGAATTTCAATTCAACGCCAAAGCCCGAAGGCTCCGACACTTCCACCTTTATATGCGCAACCTTCTCCTCTTGATGCTCTCTGGGGGATAAGGGGCTCAAAGGGTCTCCGCCCGGCGGGGTAGGCCTAGGCCGAGACAGATCCTAACTGCTCTCCCCCTTAGGGAGGTGGTTTGGGCCTTGGCAGGCCCGCCTTGGGGCTGCTTGGGCGATTCA
>PBIX01000090.1 GCA_002720975.1 Planctomycetota bacterium
CTACTCGCAGCTGCACTTTTCATACGATATGTTCTTGGCGTTGGTTATGGACGCGCGATTTCTGTTCACCGACGTGCAGAAGAAGGAGCTCTACGATCTGAACGAGATTCTGTACGATTACAAGGAACAGGAGATGCGGCAGAAGGAAGCTCATCTCGTAGTGAGCCAGAGGCCACTCCTTGGGCCACAACCTCTCGTTCCAGCGCGAGTGCGGTGGCGGTGCCAAGCTGGGCTTGGGTACGAACTTGTCCCAGGAGTTGGGGTTCAATCCGCCCTTCGTACCGACCGAACCCGTCAGGCTGTGCAGCAGCAGCAAAGCCCGCGCCACTTGCCAACCACCCAGATTGCCCGCCGCTGTGCTACGCCAGAGATGGCTGGTGAATTCGCTGCCCGCTTCGGAGATACGATCGGCGAGATACTCGACGGTGCCCTCTTCTATCTGGCACTCGGCCATGGCGTAGGCAGGGGTGTATTTGACGTACTCCTCCGCCAAGAGCTCCAGGTAGCGGTCCAGGGTCTGGGGCCCGCCGGGATCCTTGGCGGTGAGGTAGTCCTGCCAGTTCGTCCAGCGCTCCATGAACTCCTTGTCTACGCGGCCCGAGGTCAGCAACAGGCGCGCGACGGACAGCAGCATGGCGGCTTCGCTGCCCGGCCAGGGTGAAATCCACCGATCAGCATGCGTGCTGGTATTCGACAGCCGCGTGTCCACCACGGCTATGCGAGCCCCCCCGTTCTTGGCTTCGATGATGCGCTGGGCGTGGGGGTTGAAGTAGTGCCCCGTCTCCAAGTGGGCTGAGATGAGCAGGATGAACTTGGCATTCGCGTAGTCAGGGGACGGGCGGTCCGCCCCGAAGGACAAGGAGTACCCCAAACGCGCGGAGGCACTGCAGACGTTGGTGTGGGAGTTGTGGGCGTCCACACCCCAGGCCTGCAACATCCGCATCGCGAAGTGGTCCTCGCCGGGTCGGCCAACGTGATACATGATCTCGTCGTGGCGCTCCTCGCGCAGGGCCTTGCCGATGCGTTTGCCGATGTCCGCCACCGCCTCCTCCCAGGAGACCTCCTCCCACTCGCCCCCACCGCGCGGCCCCTTGCGCTTCAGGGGTTTCAGGATGCGCTCGGTGTCATTGACCTGATTGATCGTCGCCGGACCCTTGGCGCAAAGGCGTCCACGCGATCCCGGGTGGAGCGGGTTGCCTTCAAATTTGGCAATGTCTCCCGACGACTTGTCAACAAACGCGAGTAGGCCGCAGCCGGATTCGCAGTTGAAGCAGATCGTCGGGATGCAGCGGTAGTGGTTCTCCTTGCGCTCTGGCCAGGCCTCGGCGTCGTACTCAACCCAGTCGTCCCAGTGCTTGGGCTCCGGACCGACAGCCAACTCCCATGGAGAGGTGCGGCCTGCTGGTGTCTTGTCTTGCGAGTTGCTCATGGGTCGGTCAACTGATGGGCAGGGCTTGCCCTGCGCGCACAAACAGGTCTTCCTCAACGAGAAGGCCGCCCAGGGCCAGAATGGCCGCTACCGGAAGGAGGGGGGGGGAGCCGGCCAAGATCGCCAAGGGCAGAAGAATGCCGAGTGCGACGCCCACACCCCAGTGCATGCGCGCATAGGGCCCGTGGGAAAGCAGCCGAGCCGCTCGAGCGTATTCCTCTTCCCGCCCCTTGGGCACCATGCGACCTTCAAGGAGGATGGCAAGAAGGTGGCCCCCCAAGCAGACCGTCAGGATCTTGGGCAGGGAGGCCAAGAGGCTCGAGTCGAGAGCCACACCAAGCGTATCCATCAGCGCCAGCACAGACGCGCCGGCAATGCCCGCCTGAATCACGAGGTGAATAGCCAGACCGGGGCGCATCCAGAGCACCCGCCCCTTGGCCTGACCAAAGAGGTAGGCGGTGTAGGCCGCCGTCCATCCGCCGAGAATGTAGGCCCCCCATTCCAGAAGCCACGACCCGACAAACAAGCACGCAACAAGGACGGCGCTGTAGCCGAGAATGATGAAGCTCCCCCGAACGAGCCAGGAATCCCAGTTCGGGCGCCGGAAGATGTAGAGGACTCGTTCTGGACGCTTCAGGTCGGCAATGAGAAGCAGACCCGTTATTCCCAGGAAGACGAGAGCTACAGCCGCCGCAATGAAGCGGGTGAAGTCCGCCTCGGAAGGCACGGCATCCGCGCCCATCGCTTGGGCCAAGAAAGCCACGGGCAGAACTCCGGCGGCAATGGACTTGGTCCAAAGGTAGGTGCTGACACGCCAGCCCCATATCTGCGAGCGAGGCACGTCGTAGGTCGTGCGGGCGGTCTCTTGGCCGTGCTCGGCTTCATAGCTCTGGGCCACCGCGCGCTCACCTGAAGGGGGCACAGACCAGATGAACCCCTGGGAGAGGTTTGTCTCTCCGGGCGTGATGCCCGCCGAGTTGACCCCGATGTAGTGGACGTTTGGTCCCGTTCTCGCTTCGGGCTTGCGGACGGTCAGGCCTCCGTTGCTCCTCAGTTGAGATACTCGACTCTCGGGATCGTTGAAGTCGCCGGGAATGATGGCCTCTGTGGGACAAACAACGGCACAGGCCGGCGCCAGCCCACGCTCGATGCGGTGCTCACAGAAGTGGCACTTCTCCGCGATACCCGATTCCTCGTTGATGTAGATCGCGTCGTAGGGACAAGCATGCGTGCAGCTCTTGCAGCCAATGCAGGCATTGGGGTCCACATCCACGATTCCGTTCTCGTGCTTGCTGAGAGCTGTTACCGGGCAGATCTCCACACAGGGGGCTCCCGTGCACTGATTGCAGCGCAGGACCGAGAAGCCCCGGCGCACGGATGGGAACGTGCCGCCCTCCGTGTACTTGACCCAGGTGCGGAAATTGCCAACAGGGACGTGGTTCTCGGACTTACAGGCGACGGTGCAGGCGTGGCAGCCAATACACCGCGTGTGGTCGATGACAAATCCGAGTTGCACGAGGGGGGTGAGATGGGCGCCAGTAGCGCTTCAGGGGGATGGGTGAAGGGGGGTCTCAGGGTACCGAAACCAGGAGGCTCAGGGCCCCCGCTTCGGGCTAGAATTGCCTCCGCGCCCATGGTCGATCCACTACTTCTGCTCGCCCCCCTGGCCGTGGCTGCGCTGGGATTCGCCTTCGAGGTAATCGGACAGCGGCATGACGCCTCGCGCTTCCCTGCGCCTGGCAAGCGGGTGCGCGTAGCCAACACGCATCTTCACGTTCGGACCCGAGGGGAGGGCTCGCCGGTGATTGTGCTGGAAGCCGGAGCGGGAGGTTGGTCCACCCACTGGGACCCTCTTATCGGTCCACTCTCAGAGCTATCCAAGGTGATTGCCTATGACCGGGCTGGCCTCGGGTGGAGCGCAGGTGGCGAAGCACCGCGGAGCGCCGATTGTGCCGCCCGCGAACTCTCGGAGCTCCTGCGACAGGTGAGTCCGGAGTCCACGAAGGTCATCCTGGTCGCGCACGCGGAAGGGGCGCGGATCGCCCGCTCATTCGCAATCCGTTACCCACACAAGACGGAGGGGCTCGTCTTCGTCGACGGCTATCACGAGTCCCTTGAGCCCTCTCTTCAACGGGAGGGGATCCCCTCGCCTTGTGTCAGCACCACCATGCTGGCGGGGCTCATGTGGGCAGGTCGGCTCGGACTCCTACGCCTGCTCCGTTACCCCCCTCTGGCCCCGGGACTGGAGGAAACGCCCCTGGGACACGCCAACCTCCAGACGATTGCCGCCCTCTCTCGCAGCCCACGGGTTCTCGCGGGAATGCATGCCGAGCAGAAGGCCTCAGGGGAGAGCGATGAGAAGCTCGCCGCCCATCCCACGGACCAGCAGACCCCCTGTCGCACGTTGGTGGCGGGGGCGTCCCTGCCCGCTGCAGGCCTACCTGAGGGGTTTCCGCTTGGGGAGTTCAACTCAATCTGGGCCCAATCCTCGGCCAAGCTATCGGCCGGTTTCTCGGGGGGGCCGGAATCAGCGGATGTGTTGGAGGACGCCGACCACCTTCTTCCGCTTCGCCACCCACAAGCTGTCGTGGCGTGCGTACGCGATCTTCTGGAGCGAGGTACCGAGTCCTAGGCCCGCTGGACCGGGAAACCTCGATTTCAGACACTCAAGGACGACTAAAGCTCGCATGCGCCCGCGGGTATACTGCCCGTCCATCCGACAGCTTGGCTCGACCCGATTTCACCCCACCCCAGATCCCGATGATCTCCCTTATCGCCGTTGCCTCCGTGACCCTCCTGGGCCCCACGCCCCTGCCTCAGGATCCGCCCACGCCTGTCTCAGTCGAAGACATAGACAGCATGGACCCGGAGATCTCAGCCTTGGTTTCCAACGTCCTCGCCTTGGTCCAGGAGGACCCATCCTCCGGAGCAGCCCATTTTGAGCTGGGTCTGGTGTATGAGGCCAATACCCTCTACCGGGCTGCCGTCCGGTCCTACACAAACGCTCTTGGATTGGTGGGCGACTCACACGAACGCTATCCCGAGTGGATCTATCGCCGAGCCGTGGTGTTGGAGGCCAACGGAGACCCCAGGGCCGCTCTGGTGGACATGCGCAAGGCCGCGGATAGGCTGAAGAACACCCCCGTCATTCAAGTACGGTTGGGAACGATGCTACTCGCCCAGGGAGACGTGCAGGGTGCCGAGGCGGCCTTCATGCAAGCTATCGCTGCCGAGGCCAAACAACCCCAGCCCATCGCATGGCCCCAGAGCCGCGTGGGACTGTGCCAGGTTCGCATCGTGCAGGAGAGTTGGATCGAGCCCAGCGAGGTCTTGGAGAGAATCGTCGCGGAGGCCCCGGGCTACCGCCACGCACACTACCTACTGGGATTGTGCTACATGGAGTTGGGTCGCGAGGACGATGCCAAGGCCCACCTGCAGGCCGGTGTCAATGCATGGCCTGAATACCCACCCGATCCCCATCAGCCACGGCTCGATGTGTACTCGGCGGGCTACCACCGAGGCATGATGGAGATAGAGAACATGCTCATGGGGGGGCAGGTTGCCCCGGCTATTGCGAAATTGACAAGGGTGTTGGCCGCCAGCCCCAACAACCACGCGGTCCTGCACCTCTTGGGACGGGCGCACCTGATGGCCGGCAATCTGGACCAGGGTATCGAAACCCTGCGCGAGGCTGAGGCTGCCCATCCCCAGTCTGTCGACATCAAGATCGAGCTGGGAACGGCCTTGATGAACAAGGCGGTCATAAGCAATGCGAGCATGGACGTGGAAACGCGTCAGGCCATCGCTAATGAGATCATGACCAAGGCGCAGGATGTCGTCTCTATCGCGCCCAACCTGGGCCGTGCCCACTACTTCATGGGTCTTGTGCTCTACTCCACTCTCGATCCTGCGGCCCCCGACCCCCAAACAGCCAACTCCGCACTGCAGTCCCTGAGTGCCGCACTCCAGCTGGGCTGCTCAGAATCCCAGTTGCTCGAACGACTTGCCTCCTTGTATGCGCAGACCGGGCGCCAAGGCGAGATGCTGCGCTTCGCTATGGCGAATGCGGAGCGCAACATGGGTAATCCCAATGCGTTCCTTTTCTTGGCACGTGCCCAATTCACCGCGGGCAACCCCACGCAAGGAGTAAGTGCCGCCAAACGGGCATTTGATCTGGCCCCACGCGAGCCCCAGGTGGCCATGTTCTACGTCCAGACCTTGGTCACCACCAAGAACATGGATGAGGCCGTCCGCCTCGCCAATTGGATGAGCGGTGTGATGGCGGCGAACGCTGAGGTGCTTGCGTTCTGCCAGAACGTGCGCGAAGTCGCGCGGACAGGCTCCTTGTCCGGACAGTCGCCCCCCAAACAAGACGGCGGAGATCAAGAGTCACCGAAGGACTCCGCGCCCGATGCCCCCCGTTCTTCCCGATGATCACTACCGCTCCTAAATCCTCACGCACCATGCCTATCCTCATCCATCTTCGGGGCGCACTACTCTTATTCACAGGCCTTGCAACATTGGCCCTGAACGTACAGGGGCAGGACTCGGCCGAACCCTGGTTTCAAGAGGAAGCTGCCGCCGCTGGCCTTGACTGGAGCCACGTCAGTGGTGCGCCAGTCGACCGCCACTGGTTCCCGGAGATTATGGGTGGCGGAGTCGCCCTATTGGACTACGACGGCGATGGCGACCTCGATGTGTACTTCGTGCAGTCGGGCCACTTGATTCCGGAAGATGACCAGGTCTTGCCCACCAACAAACTGTTCAAGAATATGTCTGTTGAGCAGAGCGCTGGCGGAGATCCCAGTGGACCAGGGTTCGTGGATGTGACCGAGGGTGCCGGTGTTGGTGACGACGGCTATGGCATGGGGGTTGCCTGCGGGGACTATGACGGCGACGGAGACGTGGATCTCTACGTCACCAACGTCGGGCCCAACCGCTTCTACCAGAACCAGGGCAACGGCACGTTCAAAGATCTCACCTCGCGCCTCAAGGTCGGGGATGGTCGCTGGGGCACGAGCGCGGCCTTCATGGATGCTAACTCGGATGGCAAGCTCGACCTCTTCGTGGTCAACAACCTCAATTGGTCTCCTGGGATCGAGACGCCCTGTAACAACTACCGCAACAAGCCGGACTTCTGTAGTCCAAACAACTACAACGCCCAATCTACCGACGTCCTGTTTGTCCAGGGCCGACTCGGGTACTCGGACTACTCGCGCAAGCAGGGCCTGCACCTCTCGGCCGGGAACGGCCTGGGCGTTGCCTGTGCCGACTACGATTCTGACGGGGACACGGACATTTATGTGGCCAATGACGCCACCCCCAATGCCCTGTGGAACAACAGCGGGACGGACAACTTCACGGATGTCGCTCTCGCCGGTGGATGCGCGGTCAACAGTACGGGCACTCCGGAGGCGGGCATGGGGGTGCAGTGGGTGGACGTGAACCAAGATGGGTGGTTCGACCTGTTCATGACCCACATCCGGCGTGAGACGAACACCTTCTACATGAACCGCAAGGGCCGCTTTCGGGACATGACGAACATGACGGGGCTAGGCCCTGACAGCGTGCGTTTGACCGGATTCGGCATGGGCTTCCACGACTTCAATCTCGATGGACGCTTGGATCTCTACGTGGCCAACGGTGCTGTGCAGGCTTGGGGGCGCGACGAATCCTACGGTGAGGACGCTTATGCCGAGCCCAACCTGCTCTATCAGGGGCTTGGCGGCACACGCTTTGAAAGCCTCGGGGAGGGCACAGCTTCACCTGTAGTGGGATCCAGTCGTGGTGCCGCCTTTGGGGATATTGACAACGACGGAGATGTCGATGTTGTTGTTGTTGACCGTGATGCACGAGTGAAGCTCCTGCGCAACGTCGCACCCCGTGTGGGTACATGGCTTGGGGTCGAGCTTAAGGGGTCACGCTTCAAGACGGCGGTGGGAGCCGTAGTGCGCCTGGAGACGAGTTCGCTGGTTGATGACGAGATCGTGATTGCCTCCCAGTACCGCTTGGCCGACCCGGCCTACAGCTACTTGGCTTCCAACGATCCTCGTGTCCACTTTGGAATTGCTCCCGGACACGATGTGACGGGGCTCTTTGTTCGCTGGCCCGGTAGCACTGAGGAAGTCGAACTTAAGAGCCCCACGACTGGCAGCTACATCCCCATTCAGCGCTAGGCATCTAGATCCCATCTCTCTCGGTTTTCTTGCGGCGGCTTACATAGCCCCGATCTCCACACATGGCCGCTGCCCGCCTGCCCAAAGAACTACGACTCCGCGATGTGTACACCATCGCCACAGGAGCAACCCTCAGTGCAGGTCTGTTTCTTCTACCAGGTCTTGCGGCTGCTCAAGCGGGCCCAGCGATTGTGCTGTGCTACATGTTGGCAGCGGTTCCCCTCGTTCCCGCCATGCTTGCCATGGTGGAGTTGGCAACGGCCATGCCGCGGGCTGGTGGTGCCTATTACTTTCTGGACCGCAGCCTAGGCCCCCTGGCGGGGACAATCGGCGGCCTTGGCACCTGGCTTGCATTGGTCCTGAAGACCGCCTTTGCACTGGTGGGCATAGGTGCCTATGCCGCCCTGGTTTTTGGGAAGTCGGACCCCATGGCCATGCGCGCCATCGCGGCTGGCTTTGCGGTGCTGTTCGGTTTGCTGAACGCAGCCGGGTCCAAGAAGACGGGCAGATTCCAGTTCATCCTGGTCATGGGCCTCTTGACCGTGCTCAGCCTCTTCATTGGCCGTGGCGTTCCGGCGATAGACCTGGCTGCCTTCCAGGGCTTCTTCGGAACGGGTGCTGAAGGCATCCTGTCCACAGCCGGATTGGTGTACATCTCCTATGTTGGGATTACAAACGTAGCGAGCGTCTCCGAAGAGGTCCGTGACCCGGAGCGCAACCTGCCCAAGGGTGTGTTCCTGTCCCTGGGAACATCGTTGCTCGTGTACGGACTGTGCACCGCGATCATGGTGGGGGTACTGCCGGCTGAGCGCCTTGCTGGCGACATGACACCCATGGCCTCCGCCGCCGAGGCGATATTTGGGAAGGTTGGTCTGTACGTCATCACCCTCGGGGCCTTCCTCGCGTTCTTTTCGGTATCCAACGCAGGCATCCTGAGTTCATCGCGTTACCCCATGGCCATGGGCCGCGACCGCTTGGTACCCGAAGGATTGTCCAAACTCTCCAAGCAGGGCACCCCTGTGCGGTCCATCATCCTGACGGTGACTGTAATCGTGGTGATACTCTTGTTTCTTGAGCCCATCAAGATCGCCAAGCTCGCCAGCGCGTTCCAATTGATGATGTTCGCCCTGCTGTGCCTCGCTGTGATCGTCATGCGTGAGAGTGGACTGGCTTCCTATGACCCCGGCTACCGCGCACCTTTCTATCCGGGCCTACACATTTTTGGCATCGTCGCGCCATTTGTGCTGATCGCCCAAATGGGATTGATGCCCACACTGTTCAGTGCAGGTCTGATTCTTCTCGGTGCGCTCTGGTACTCACACTACGGCTCCAAACGCGTGGACCGCCAAGGCGCCATCTACCACATGTTTGCGCGCCTGGGAAAGAACCGTCATGACGAGTTGGATGTCGAGTTGCGAGCCATCCTCAAGGAGAAAGGCCTACGTGATCAGGACCCCTTTGAGGAAGCCGTCCTGGACGCACACGTTATTGATGCCGAGGACGTGGGGAGCTTCGACAATCTGATCGCCCGGGCAGCTGAGGATCTCGCACCACGCTTGGGAGTCAGCCTTGAACGATTGGTGCAGGGCTTCACCGAGGGCACCGCCATGGGAGCCACCCCCGTAGCCAAGGGGGTCGCGCTGCCCCATATGCACCTGCCGGACATCCCCCACCCCACGATGGTGCTCGTGCGCACGCAGGAGGAGATCCGTATCGTCACAGGCGATGTCTTTGGCAAACCCCACACGGCGGACAAGATCCACGCGGTCTTCTTCTTGGTCAGCCCCGAAGGGGATCCGGGGCAACACCTGCGCATGCTCGCCCAGCTTGCCAGCCGCATCGACCAAAACGACTTCATCGAGCACTGGCTGGCAGCCAGGAATGAGGTTCAACTGCGCGAGGTCTTCCTGCGCAGCGACCGGTACATCTCCATCCGCGTCCGCACCGATCATCCATCCAGCGACCTGGTGGGGCACACACTTCAGGAGATTGAGCTCCCCCAACAGTGTCTTGTGGCTGCACTGAGACGAGGGGGTGAGACCCTTGTGCCTCGCGGTACGACCAGCTTCCAACTGGGAGATCGCCTCCTCGTCATCGGAAACCCTGCGGCAATTGGCAAACTCTATGCGCGCTTTGGGGTAGAGTCGAAACCGCCCGACAGGTCATGAACATGCCTTCGGCCAGATCCCTCGGGGGGGCTCGATGAGCGGAGTCCAGCAATTCGGGATGGTGGTGGCCCGGCTGGAAGAGGTCATCGACTGGGTGGCCATGGGTCACGAATACTGTCACGAAGGCGGGGACTCCTTCTTCGAGGGAGAGCAGCGTGCCGCGATTCGTGAGGCCGGCCTTCTCATGGCGGCCGACCTCCAAGACGCCCTGGTCGCGTTGCCCGAGGGCTCTCCCGGGCAATCTCTTTGGGTGGGGGCTGCGCTGGCAGAACTGGTGCCCATCCTTACCGATCATCTGGTTCTGGGGCGCACCGTGCATTGGCAC
The DNA here is from genome assembly GCA_002720975.1 of Planctomycetota bacterium. Lineage (GTDB taxonomy): Bacteria > Planctomycetota > UBA1135 > UBA1135. The sequence goes on from PBIX01000090.1 coordinate 10,099, forward strand.
AACATCGACTGCCCAGAGACGAGCGAGCTCAACCGCGCTCTGGAACTTGTTGAACGCGAGACGGGAGTGGACCTGCCACGAATCAATACCGATCCCTGCCCCACCCGAAACCGCTACGACCTGCTTTGGATGGTGAGCGTTCTCACCGACCCCGACGCATTCCCGGCCCTGCACTTTCATTTCTACGAACGTGAAGACACGGAGGGAGTCGTTCGCCCAGGACAGCTCGATAAGGAGGGCGAGCACGCTGACGAATGGACCCGCAATCTCCTGTGGCAGTTGGCGCTGCCAGGTGTCCTGGTCACGACCGACGAGGAATTCGGGTTCTTTGAAGCTGCAGCAGATACCTACTCGCGAATACTGATTGTCCCGCAACAAGGACGTCTGTCGGGCATCGTCGGCGACCTGGTGCGGTTCTACCAGGTGGTTGAGGGGTAGTCCTCAGGCTCCAAACTGTCGCAGATGCTCCACCAGAGCCTTCACCTGCCCATCATCCACGGCTTGGGCAGCTGCATCTACACCTTCGGCCAGGGTCAGGGAGCGCCCTGAGGCCTTCAATATCAACGAGGCGCTGAGCAGCGCCGCGTTTCGAGCATGGCCTGGCTCGCCATCCAAGATGGCGCGCGTCATGTCACCACACGCGTCCACCAGAGCTGGGTTGTCCCCTGTCCCCCTGCCCTCCTCGGGCGGTCCAAACATGGGCAGCTCAGGTTCGGCCGCACACTCCATTCCGAAGTCCTCCGGCTCTACTATCACCGGCACCAGATGGCCGGCGTTGATTTCCAGCCCCCGTGAGCGACGGCGAACGGAGGGAACTACTCCACCGTCCATCCCCTGAATAACGATACCTCGCGGATGGCCCAAGCCCTGGACAACCTCGGCTGCTGCACCGAGAACCGGACCGCCCTGCGCCGCCAGGACCACCGCTGCCGAGGCCGGGGCGAGGAGCTTCTCCACGGTGGACAGCGGCGTCCGCAATCCCATCTCGCCGCGGATCTCTCGTAGGCCCGCCAGGGGGGGCAGAATGCCTGACGCGGATAGAGCCGCGAAGCGCCCCTTCGCCACCCAGTCCTCCGCTTCTACCGGATCCCAGGTCATGGACAAGCCGAGGGAATCCAGAGCGTTGGCTGCCGTCAACCCGCGCCGCGGAGGAACGCCTTTGTCGGTAATGAGCAGGACGCGCGCTCCTGCGGCAGCCGCAATCAAGCACGCGACCAGGTCCAGGGGCGGGATCTGGTCGTGACCATCCTGTGGAGGGCTGACACAAACGAGACCCGCCACGCCTGCGCATGGGATGGTGGCCCTGTTGCGCGCCGCTTGGGCAAACCCGGTCAGCTCCGTGGCGGTCACGCCCTTCCAGCTCATGCTCGTCAGGAACGAAGCGATCAGAATGGGGCTGGAGTCTCCTGAGAGGATGGCATCGAACGCGCGAACGGCCTCCTCTTGAGTGAGGTGGCGTGAGTCTTTGCGGCCCGGGCCCAGGGCCCGCATCAGGTGTCGAAGGACCATGCTAGGTGATGGTGATCGCAGAGCGATCGCAGGAGAAGTCCCAGATATTGGGTGGCAGCCGGACCCCGGAAGGCCCGGCGTGAGCCAGTCTAGCCCCTCGGCGGGCGTTCAGAAGGGGTGGACTGTGGGAATCAAGGACGGGAGTCCCCGTCACCCTCATCGCCAGCTTCCTCGCCACTTTCTTCCGGTGGGTCGGAATCGTCGGAATCCTCCTCGATTTCCTCATCCGCTGTCTCCCCGGCATCCACTCGCTCCTCAGGAGAGAGGGAGCCTTCCGGCCGAGGCCGGATATGGGCGAAGAAGAGCTCGGCTTCCTTGTCGTAGACCACCTCGCCGGAAACCACGGCCCATTGGACGAAGGTCTGGTAGTGCAGGATGTCCCCATCGGTGACGATCATGTCGGCATCCTTGCCAACCTCAATCGACCCGACCCGGGCCTCTACACCCAGGAGTCGTGCAGGCTCAATGGTGATGCCATCGAGCGCCGCCTTCTCGGAGAGGCCACCCCGTACCGCGAAGCCCGCCTCCACGGTCAGGTGCATCAGGTCCCTACCCACGATTCCGCCCAGACTGATGCCCGCGGAGCCGGGGATGATCGTCACGGACACACCCGCCCGGTGCAAGATCGCCGCGTTCTCGATAGAGGAGCCACCCGTGCGAACGAGCTGTTCTGATTTCGTACTGCGATCCCGCGCCGTGATAATGGCAGAGGCTCCGGCCCGCCCCAGCTCGTCGGCGACAATCCAGCCCTCCTGGCAACCATTGATGATCGGACGGAAGCCAAACCTCTGAGCGAGACGCGCGATCTCCAGTAGGTCCGTTCGTGTGCTTGCGGAAAACACCGGCCTTGCCTCACCCCTAACGTAGCGCAGGATGGAGCTATCCACGCCTTTGTCGGAGGGCTCCTTGAGATCCTTGTCCGACTTCTTGTCGATCTCCCACTGGGCGTAGGCTTCGAGGTATCGGACCGCCGCCTCAAATTTCTGGCGTAGTGTTCGTTTCCCGGACGGGTTGGACTTGCTGTAGGAGAGCCCGGGCAGAACGCCGGACGTGAGTACGAGGCCATCGATGTGGCCCGCGCGCAACTTGGCCACTTCTGAGCCGCTACGGGCAGTAGTGACGCCAGCCGACAGTGCCAAGACCATGTTCTTGCTGAATGGATCCACGCTGTTGGCGAGGTCGGACGAGCCGCCGAACAGGCCCCTGGATTCGATCGCCACGAGGCCCGGATAGACGCGGTAGCCCGCTACGTCCAGGATCTCGGCCTCTTCGGGTATATAGAGGTCATATCCGATCTCGGCGATCTTTCCGTTCTTGGAGAGTACGGAGGCTCCCCGGAGTACCGCACCCGTCCCGGTATAGACGTCACCGCCCTGGAGAACAAACCACTCGTCGGCAGGGTCTTCGTCCTCCTGTGCAACAGTCGGTGCGACGAGCCCCATGGCAAGAGGTAGGAATAGCGCGGCGGCACGCAAGCTGCCGGTCTTCTTGTTGGTTTGGATGTGCATTACAGGTTCACCTCTCCGCTAACGAGCGCGCCTTCGAGGATTACGGCGTCCACTTGGGTCCCAGGCTCGAGTGGGTCTCCACTCAAGATCAAAATGTTGGCGTCCTTACCCGCCTCCAGGCTGCCCACCCGGTCTCCCACCCCCAGCAGAGCGGCGGGCTCCATGGTGATGGCGCGGATGGCAACCGAGCGCTCCAAGCCTGAGGCGACAATCTCGCCTACGTGACGGCGCCAGGCCTCAAAGCCGGAGACGGAGTCGTTGCGAGGAACCAAGACCAGAGGCGTCCCCGCCCGGGCGAACTCCGCAGGCAGGTTGCGTTGCCGCATGGTCCCCGGGTGAAGCGAGATCTCGGGCTCAAGCACGACACGTCGGCCGCTGTCAGCCACCTTCTCGATGACGTGGTAGATATTCATGTCGCGGGTCATGACGACGCGCAGGTCCCAGGAGAACTTCTCCTCCCCTATGGCGTCGATGAGGTGTAGATAGTCACCGGCCGTGCGCACCGAAATCAGTGCCGTCAAGGAGCCATCGCGAAGCTCCATGAAGGAGGCCGCCTTCGGGTCTTCCTTGATGGGCTTGTATGGGCCCGGGTCGAGCTTTTTCTTCTTCTCCTCGTCGTCCTCCTCGTCGAACTTCTCCTTGGCCTTGTCCCACTTCTCCTTGTTCTTGGCTTCTTTTTCGAGCCAGGAATCGGCGTTCTTGAAGCCGCCGGACAAGGAACCCTTGGCCGACTTGCTGGAGGACATGATGATCTTCAGGTACGCGTCATCCTTGAGAGTCATGGCGTCGGCGCTCGCCCCCTTGGGCCTGACCACAACCGAACGGCCGGGAATGCCGTTGCCGGAGGGGTAGTGTCCCAGGGTGGTCACTCCCGCTTCGCGTGCCTTGGCGTACTCGCCCGCGGCGGGATAGAGCTCGTCCGACGCATGCATCCAGGGCTGCACCCCGCTCGGTCCAGACCCTGTAACCCCAACGCGAGTGTAGGCATTCACCAAGCCGGGCATGACGACCTGGTTCGGTTCCAGCTCATAGATCGGTATCCCGCGCTCCACAACAAGGTCCTCGCCAACGGTGATGACCTTGCCCCCTTCTACGAGCAGCACGGCGTGTTCGATCACCTCACCGGTGCCCGTCTCCAGAACGGAGGCCTTCAGCGCGTACAGGTCCGGTAGGTCGGGAATCGCTTGGGGGACTGGGGTCGGTGTCCAGGCGAGGAGCAGGGGAATGAGCATCGTGATTAGAGGAAGGGAGTTTCTAGTCGAGGGGTATCTGCTTGACCTACCAGCGGCGACGGTCCTGTGCCGTGTCATAGACGCTTTCGCCTTCCAGGTAGACCTGTTCAATGGATGTGCGGGGGTCGGCGGGGTCGCCACTGAGAATCACCAGATCGGCGTCCTTGCCCCGCTCCAGACTTCCCACCCGGTGGTCGATACCCGCCACCGTCGCAGGCACGATGGTGAGGCCGCGCACCGCCTGCATGGCCGAGTTATCCATGCCGTAACGAGTGCCCATGGCGGCCTGCAAGGGCAGCTCTTCAAGAGGCACCACCGGCGCGTCTGTATTGAAGCCGATCATGGTGTGCCCTTGTTGTTGGAAACCCCAGGCGCTGCCGTGCACCTGACCATCGGTGCGGTAACGGGGCGGGCTCGGCCACATGACCTCTCGCGGGCCCAGGATCGCGGCCACGTTGTTCTCCAGAGCGATGTCGGTATTGAGGTAACTGTCGAATGAACCGTGATCGATGTAGACGTCCAAATCGTAGTCCCGTGACAGCATCAGAATGCTCATCATCACCAGTTGGAAATACTGGGTGTGCGTCGAGACCTGGGTTCGGTGAGCCGCCAACTCTCGGAAGATGTCCAGCCGCAGGGCGCGCTCGGGCTTTTGGCCCGTGCCGGCTTCGAATGCATCCCAAGCCTGCGCGTAGGCCAAGCCCTGCTCGATGACCTTGCGCAGGTGATGGTTCATGAGCAGGCGGCCCATCCCGTAGCCCCAGCGGGTGGGATTGTCCCCCTGGGCGATCTTCAGCGAGCCCGGATCCCGCACCAGGGCGCGCTCGTACTCTGCGAAACCGGTCTTCATCAAGATCCCCTGGCCTCCCATGTTCGAACCTGAACCCGGGATATAGAGGACCGTGGTCACACCAGCGGCGAGGGCCAGCTCCAGGCGTGGGTTGGCCGGCTGGGCGGTTGGCGCCACGCGCAGGCCGGAGTTGATCTGGTAGACCGTATCGTTGATGCCGGAGCCACTGACGTGTGTGTGCAGATCCACCAAGCCGGGCATGATCCAGTAGGAGCCCAGGTCGTGAACCGCATACCCCTCGGGTATCTCCAGCTCCGATCGGGGACCGACGTCCTCGATCACACCCTCCGCCACCAGGACAACCGCCTGGTCGACAACCTGCCGGCCGTCCAGCTCCGCCACCAGCGCCTTGGTGGCAAGCAGGGCAAGGCCGCCGCCACCCGGTGTTCCGGGTTCTTGGCCGCTGGCCACCAGGGCCAGCAAGGACGTAGCCGCGAGCATTACCACCGGCGCCGCTCCTTGGAGGTGTCGTAGACGGTCCGCCCGTGTTGGATGACCCACTCCACCGAACTGCGTGGATCGATCGGGTCGCCCGTGGTCACGATCAGATCCGCGTACTTGCCGACCTCGATGCTGCCCTGGTCCGCCTGCAACCCCACGGTCATGGCCGGCACGATGGTCAGCCCGCGGATGGCGTCCATATTGGAGTTGTCGAACCCATAGTGCACACCCATCGCCGCCTGCAAGGGCAGCTCCTCTTCAGGAATGACCGGAGCGTCCGTGTTGAACCCAATGGTTGTATGCCCACGCTCCTGATAGCTGGCAGCAACGCCCAAGATCGCGCCGTCGGTGTCTATGAAACCCGCAATGGGCGGCTGGATAGCGCGCGGGCCGAGGATGGCATTGACGCCCGCAGCCTGGGCTTGAGGGGCGGCGCGGAAACCATCGAAGGTGCCGTGATCGATGAACACGGGCAGACCGAATTCGATGGCCACCATGGTCACCGTCATCAACACCACCTGGTGGATCTGCGTGTGAGTGGAGACCTGCGCCTCGCCCTTGTACAGGCTGCGGAAGATATCGAACTGCAGGTCACGCTCAGGCTTCTCACCCGTGCCAGCCTCAAAGGCTGACCAACGCTTGGCATACGCCACACCGCGCCTGAAGGTGCTGCGCGTGTTGTAGTTCATAAAGGAACGGCGCGGAGTCCAGGGCTGGCTACGCTCGGGGTTACCGGCCTGTGCCAACTTCAACGAACCGGGGTTGCGGATCAGGTTGGCTTCAAAGCCACGGAATCCCGTTCGTTGCAAGACGCCCTGCCCACCCATGTTGGAGCCAGAGCCGGGAATGGTCAGCACCGACGTTACCCCCGCGGCCAGTGCCACGCGCATAGCTGGGTTGTCGGGAAGAGCTCCCGCCACGGCTCGCAGGCCGGGGTTGGTCAGGTAAACCGTGTCGTTGAGGCTGCGCAGGTCCGAGGCCGTGTGGTTGTGGAGGTCCAGGAAACCGGGGCCAACCCAGTGATTCCCCACATCCAGCACCTCGTAGCCCTCGGGGATCTCTATTTCACTGCGAGGCCCGACGGCCTCGATGCGAGCACCGGAAATCAGGATCACGCCGTTGTCGAGAACCGACGGCCCTGGCCGCGCGGCGATCAAGATCTTGCGCGCGAGGATGGCTCGGCCTTTCTCTTCGTCAAGGGCGGAGGACAGACTCCCAAGCCCCAGGAGGCAAAGAGCCAAGCAGGCCACGGTGCGTGTGCTGGACAAGGTCATGGTTCTAGAAACGCCGCTCCTGAGTAGCCGTGTTGTAGACCAGACGTCCGGCTTGATAGACGCGCTCCACGGAGCAGCGCGGATCCGTCGGATCGCCGGTGGAGATGACCAGGTCGGCTTCAAGGCCGGGGTGTACCCGCCCGAGGCGATCGTCCAGGCCCGCCGCCTCAGCGGGAACCGAGGTCACACCACGCACGCCATAGGGCTCGGAGTTGTCGACTCCGTAACGCACACCCATGGACGCCTGCAACCCGAGCTCTTCCTGGGCGATCCCGCGCCCCAGTGGACCGACGCAGTCCGTGTTGAACCCGACCCGTTGGTGTCCGAGCTTCTGATACTGGGCCGCCACACCGAAGATGGCTCCGTCCTGATCGTAGGAGGCAAACCCCGGGGAGTTCATTCCGTTGGTGATCGCGCGGGGACCGAGGATGGCCGCCACACCAAGCTCCTGGGCCTTGGCCGCCGCTCGCCATCCATCAAAGGTGCCGTGGTCGATGTAGACCGGTAGCTTGAAGTTCTCAGCCACCATGGTCAGGGTCATCAGGACGACCTGATAGATCTGGGTGTGGGTCGAGACCTGAGCCTCGCCCTTGTACAAGCTGCGGAAGATGTCGAACTGCAGATCGCGCTCGGGCTTCTCCCCCGTCCCCGCCTCGAAGGCCGCCCAGCGCTTGGCATACGCCACCCCGCGCCGGAAGGTGCTACGCGTGTTGTAGTTCATGAATGAGCGACGCGGGTTCCAGGGGGCTCGCCGCTCGGGGTTGCCCGCTTGGGCCAACTTCAGAGAACCAGGATCTCTGATCAGCGCGTCTTCGAACGCGCGGGGTGCTGTTCGCAACAAGACACCCTGGCCTCCCATGTTCGTTGCCGAGCCAGGAATGTGAAGCACCGAGGTGACGCCTCCCGCCACCGCGTTGAGCAGGTTTGTGTTGCCCGGAATGATCCCGACAGAGGCGCGCATGCCGGGATTTGTGAGGTAGGCCGACTCCGATAGATCCTGCATACCCATCGCCACGTGACAGTGCAGGTCGATCATCCCCGGCGTGATCCACAGATCTCCCAGGTCTTCAACGCGATAGCCATCGGGTATGGCTACGTCGGTCCGGGGACCCACAGCTTCGATCAGGCCGCCGCGGATGACCACGGCGCCGTTGTTGATGACGCCGTCACCTTCAAATGAGCCCGTGACCACCTTACGGGCGAGCAGCACGAGACCCTGCTCGCCGGGGGTTTCCAGGGCAGGTGCCGAGGTGACGGTCAGGGCCGCCACGAAGCTCGCAACGGCCAGAATGCGGGAAGAACTCACCATCGACGTGTCTCCTGTTCAATGTCGTACACCCGTTGCCCCTCGATCAGGACAATGGAAACCGTAGTGCGCGGATCGGCCGGGTCGCCACTGGTGATTATCAGGTCAGCGTCCTTACCGACCTCAATACTCCCCACGCGATCGTCAATCCCAGCCGCCACAGCCGGGACAATGGTCAGGCCGCGTACGTGCTGAGTACGTGACGTGTCAAAGCCGTAGCGCACGGCCATGGCCGCCTGCAGGGGGAGCTCCTCCTCGGGCACGACCGGTGAATCCGTGTTGAAGCCGATCAACTTGTGGCCAGCTTTTTGGTACTCGGCGGCCATGCCCAGGATCGCACCGTCGGTGTCGTTCTCCACCATCATGTTCTCCCGGTACTCAATCCAGTTGTGTGGCACGACACCACGTGGGCCCAGAATCGCGGGAACGCCCTTCTCCTGGGCCCTGCCGGCAGCCTTGTAGCCGTCAAAGGAGCCGTGGTCAATGTAGACATCGAGCCCAAACTCCTCGCGGATCATGGTGATTGTCATCAGGACAACTTGGTAGATCTGCGTGTGCGTAGAGACCTGAGTTGAACGATCGAGCAGTGAGCAGAAGACCTCCCACTGAACGTCCTTGGCGCGTCCTGAGCCATCCTTCTCCAGGCGCTGGCGTGCATAGGCCAACCCACGGCGGAAAGTGTTGCGAGTGTTGTAGTTCATGAACGCACGCCCCACTCCCACCGTCCAACTCTCGGGATTGCCCGCCTGAGCAAGCTTGAGTGATCCGGGATTGCGGATCTCCATCTGCTCGTAGGTGGAAAAGCCCGTCTTCAAGAGCACGCCCTGCCCACCCACATTGGTTCCCGACCCGGGAATGTAGAGCACGCTCGTCACCCCGGCCGCGAGCCCCACGCCCAGATGTTTGTTGCCCGGGTCCACCGAGGTCGACGCTCGGAGGCCCGGGTTCGTCAGATAGACCATGTCATTGACGTCGTTTGTGAAGAACGAACGTCCGCCCACGTGGCAGTGCAGGTCGATGATCCCGGGAGCCACCCAACGCGCACCCACATCGAGAACGTCGTAGCCGCTGGGGACAGGCGTGTCCGCCTGGAGCCCCACGTGCTCGATCCTTCCTTCGCGCACCAGGATGATCGCGTCGTCGATGGCCTGGGTCCCTTCCAGGGGAACGGCCAGAGCCTTGGCGGTCAGGATCGCCAGGCCTCGATCTGCACTTTCCCCCCACTGCCCGGTCGCAACCGGAGTGGTGGCGCCGACGCACAGGGCGCAGGCTCCCAGGGCGGAGAAGGTACGTAAGGTCCGAATCACCTCAGCGGATCTCCTCGCCGTTGACCCAGACGCGCTGGATGGTGGAGCTCACGTCCAGGGGGCTGCCGTCTAGCAACAGCACGTCCGCGTCGTAACCTGAGCGCAGGAAACCGATCCGATCGTCCAGGGCAAACATGCGCGCAGCATCGCTGGTGAGTGAGCGCAAGGCCGCCGTGGGGCTCATGCCGCCCGCTACAAAACCAGCGACGCGCTGGGGCAGGGCTGCGGCACCCTGCTCCGCCTGGCTGGCGAAAGCGATGGGAATGCCCGCTTGCGAGAGGCCGGCCACATTGGTGCCCGTCACGATGCCCGCAACGCGTCCCTGGATCTGGCTCGCCACCTTGATGGCGTTCCTCGCTCCCCAGAGGATCGGCTTGATCCCGTGCGCTTCGAAGGCGGCGATACACGCGAGGATGTCGTCCTCCCTATCCACCGCAACAACCACCGCGCCCTTGCCTAGCATGGCCTGCCTGATGGGCTCCAGGTTGCGGTCGATGCCCGGGGACTTGGGCTTTCCCTTGGGGGTGGGAACGGATGCGGGCTTGCTCTCTTCAGCTCGCTGGGCCACGGGGTACACGTCCGAGACCTGCTCAAGCGTGGCCTCGGCTTCGGCTCCGTCCAAGGTTGCCTTGCCGGTCAGAGCCTTGTCCTCCAACTGCAAGTCAAAGGTCACAACCCCAAGACTTGAGAGCCCGCGCAGGGTCACGTGGTACTCGTCGCGTGCGCCCTCCAGGGATATCAGTTCGTCAATCCCATCGGCACGCAAGGTGCCCTCCAGGTTGAGGTCCCGCTCAAGGAGACGAATGCGAATGTCGTGCTGGCCGTCTTCACTCTTGGCGGCACCCCTCCACTCGCCCGTGACCGGGCGGGCTGGGGCCTTCTCGCCCTTCTTCTTTTTGGGCTCCTCCTTGGAGTCCTTTTCTTCTTCAGCGCCTTCTTCCTCCTCGTCCTCGTCCTTGGCTTCTTCTGGGGCCGGGGGTGTCCACTTGGCGATGGCCGCCTCGTACTCCTCCCACTTCTTCTTGTACTCAGCCGCCTTGCCCAGTGTGGATCGAACGGCCTTGCCGGCCTCCGTGCGTGATGAGTGGTTCCAGTTCAGGCGCATACAGGCCGCGGGTGAGACCACCATGCGCTCGAGGTCCTCGCCCGCAGGCTTGTAGGCCATCGTGGTCGAAGGAGAAGTAGCCGTCTTGGCGCCCATGTTCACCGTCGTGATGCCTGCCTTGGCCACACGCCGGTCCAGTTCGTCACCTGTTTCAAGGATGCGGCGCAGATCAAATTTCGGGTCGAAGCGCGCCTTCGACCCTTCCGTGCCCAGGTAACCAAGCACGTCGATCATGCCGGGCATGGCTGCCACACCGCGCACAACCGTTGCACCACGTGGGTGAGCCACGACGGTACCGATCTCAGCTACACGTCCATTGTTCATGAGCAGTTGGCCTGGCCGCAGAACGTGGCCATCGCCCAGGTGCAATTCCTCGACTTCGAGGACGGTGGCGACGTCTGACTTGGGCTTGTGAGCCAACTCCCCCGAGACCCACGTGGCGATCACAGAAGAGGTGGCCTGCATGGGGTCGCCATTGAACACGGCGAAGTCGGCATCCTTGCCGGCCGAGAGGCTCCCAACACGATCGGCAACACCCAGCACCTCGGCCGGGGTCAACGTCACGGACCGCAGAGCCTGCTCTGCACTCATGCCGCCCTTGCGCGCCATTGCGGCGGCCGCGCGCACATCCACCCCGTTGCGTGCAACGATGGCCACCGGCACACCGGCCAGGACCAGACGCGAGATGGAGCCGGGATCCGGCCATGTCGAGTCCGGGCCCGCACCGAAGTCCGTACCCGATCGGCCCTGGGGCCCAGCGATAACCGCCACGCCCGCAGCCGCCACGACTTCGGGCTTCTCTGCGGCACCGTAGTCCGAATCCAACACAAGGGGCAGCTCACTCTTGCCGAAGAACTCGAGTAGCGCGCACACCTCGCTCAACGACCCCGCGCCCATGCGCCAAGGAGTCTTGCTGGCCATCAGGGCTTTGAGCGCCGGGCCGGCTTCCTTGCCGTACTCTGCGGCCAGGGCGGCGTCGCTCAAGGTCAGTAGCTCCTCAAGGGCTACGATGGCTCCCATGGTGCTGCGGGGTAGCTGAGGTTGTTCCACACCGAGGCCCACGTCCACGGTGGCGGGTACGGGAATCTCCCAGTAGCCGGGTGTGCGGCGCGCCTCGGCCGCAATCGATCCGTGCAGACAGGCGCTGGCAGAGATCAGGCGGCTCTGCCCGCCCTCCTCGCCGTAGGTCTTGACCACCGCACCCTGGCCGGCGATGAGACGCCCCCGGGCCGGGGCCAGGTAGACGCTGGTAACGCCAACACCCAGAGCGGACTTCAGATTCGAGTAGGGGTCAAAATGATCGGACGCACGCAGGGTCGGTGAAGCCGTTCGCTCGGCGGCGATGGAGGATCCATAGCCCGAGTCCGCGGACACCAGCCCAGGGGTGAGCACGGCGTCGGGGCCGTAGTCCACCACGCGCACGCCGCGCGGGATGCTCAGGTCCTCGCCGACGGCGACGATGCGACCGTCGCGAACCAACACGGTGCCGTTCTCTAGCACGGCTCCGTCTTCAACGAGGTAGATCCGCCCTGCCTGGATGGCCACATCCTGGCCCGATGAGGCCGTGGGAGCGAGAAGTGCCGCTCCGGATGCGACCCCAGCGAGGGCCAGGGAGCTGATGGAGAACAGGGGGTTCATCAGCGACTCCCTCCCTCGTCGCCAGCCTTCTTGCGGGTGTCTTCCTCCACCTCCGGCTCTTCGGCGTGGGACTCGGTGCCCTCCGGCACAACGCCCTCAAGGAGGTGCTGGGTACGGATATCCGTGGAGCGGTCATAGACGAGGTTGCCGTCGATCACGACATACTCGACAAAAGAGGTCACCGACAGGGGATCACCTGATGTGAGCAACACGTTGCCGGCAGCCCCCGGGCAGAGGCAGCCAACCTTCCCTTCAAGCCCCAACATGCTCGCCGGGGTCGCTGTGATCGCTGCCAGGGCCTCAGCCCGGGTGAATCCGTGGGCCATGCACATCGCGGCCTGGAACCAAAGGGACTCGGTGGAGGAGTTGCGCGAAGAGAGGGCGAACGGGATGCCCTTGTCCTTGAAGACACCGGGGATGAACACCTCTTCTTCCTCCTCCGTCTTGGGGTCGGTTTCAGTGCGCACCAGGGTCGAGTCCAGAACAACGGAGACGCCCGCTTCCGCGATCAGGTCCGCGGCTTTCCAGCAGGAATCGTCGAGAACCAAGACCGTGCGCCCCAGGAACCCGTTGTCGCGGGCGATCTCGAGAGCCAGGCGCACGTCCATGGGAGCACCGCAGTAGATCCATGCGGGAATCCGTCCCTCGACCAGGTCGAGTAGGGGTTCCTGCTTCTCATCCACCTCGCCGCGCGGGACGAGCTCGAGGCCCTCCACGGTCCAGCCCTTGCTCATCATCGCCCGGCCTTTGCCCCGCTCTCCGGAGAGATCGCGTCCCTGGTAGAGGGCCTCGCGACGGGAGTAGTCGTTGCCACTGCGTTTCTGCTGCACGAGATCTTCAAGGTGCGTGCGCAGCCCCGTAAAGGTCGCCCTCAAGGTCTGCGCCTGGGTGGCGCGGGACATGCCGCTCTTGGGTGCCGCGCTGATCTTCAAACCGGACCGCGGGCGCACGAGCATCTCCTCCACCGTCATCCCGCGGGGTTTGACCACCATACCCACGGCCCCGATGATGCACGCATTGCCCTGTTGGACGTTTATCGTGGTGACACCTGAACGCAGGCAGTCCTCAAAGTAGAAGGCAACCGGGTCGATGGAGTCGCGGACGTTCAGGAACGGCGCGACAGCCACGGACTCGTTGGGGCGGTCCATGCCGGAGGAGGTGTGGGCCTCAACGAATCCGGGGTAGGCCTCCAGGTGAGGCACGTCAAGCACCTCCGCATCCCATGGGATCTTGACGTCATCGGCGCTGCCGACCGCTGTGATGCGACCGCCCTCGATCACGATCACCCCGTTGGTAATGGCGTCGCCGGCAAGAGTGTGGACGGTTCCGGCCCGGACCGCGTACTTCTCACCCGCTTCCGCCTGGGCAGAGAGCAGGAAGCTGCATCCGAGGAGGCCCAGGGTGAGGGCCAGGTGGGTTTTGGCGATCCGTTGAAGGAGGCTTGTTGATTGCTGGATCATCGCGAGGGGGTGGTTTTGGGTTTCGACAAGAGGAAGGTGTTCTTTGAAATGAGAGGGTCTGTCAGCGCGGGTTGACGACGACGGTGCCGTCGATCACAACGCCCGTGACGCGCGAGGTCGCCGCGAAAGGACGGCCATTCCAGAGGGCTAGGTCCGCGTCCATTCCCTCGGCAACGGTGCCCAGGCGGTCGGACAAGCCGAGCACTGCAGCGGGTGCCGTGGTAACTGCGGCAAGGGCCTGGTCAAAGCTCAGCCCCCCTCGCATGGCAAACCCGGCCTGATGGCCGAGGGTTGCCGGGCCAGGGCCGGCACCGTGAGCGGAGAGGCATACGGTCAAGCCCTGCTCGACCAGCTGGTTGGCCGTATTCCAGGCGAGGAAAGCGCCGTCGGAACCGATGCGCCCGCCCGCCGTATGGGGAGGCAGAACCACGATTGTGGAGTTGCGCACCAGCATGGCGGGCTCTTTCCAGGCCTCCGCTCCGGCATCAATGACCAGATCGAGGTCGCCGAAACCCTCGCGCTGCATCTCTTCGTCGAGATAGACAGCCGTGCGAATGTCCTGGGTCGTCCAGGCCTGGATCATCACGGTGCGCTTGCCGGCCAGGGCCTCGCGCAGGTCCTCTGCGCCAGGAAAGTCCATCTCAGGCAAACGCTTTGCTGCCACCGCATCGAAGAAAGCCTTGCGCCACTCCCACTCGACACCCATTCGGGTCGTGGGTCGGCGGGAGTAGAAGTCCGTCGGACGCCCAAAGGCCGCATGGTTCGCCGCCGAAGGTTCAGATCCGATGGCCCCGCGCAAGATGGGGCGAGCCTTCAATCGGCGCGCCTCCACCTCCATGGGTCCGTGGGTCTTGAGTGCCACGCCCCGGCCACCGATGACGTTGCGGTCCAGTGGGTTGACCAGGATCGTGGTCACCCCGGTGCGCGCCAGACGGGCAAACCGCTTGTCGTACAAGTTGACCGAACCGGCTACATCAAGGTGAGGCTGCACCTCTGTGGATTGCTCAACGGAGTTGAAGTTGGAGTGCAGGCGAGCCGAGAGATCGATCATTCCGGCGGTGATCGCCTTGACCTGCGGTACACCCTCGGGTGCGCTGCGCCCCGGGCGCAAGCTGGAGATCTTGCCCTCGCGCACCTCGATCAAGGCGTTCTTCAGAATCTCGCCCGTACCGGTGTAGACCCGCTCGGCATGCAAGCGCAGGTCCGCCGGGGGCGCAGCGGCCGGCTGAGCCTTGGGAGCTTCAGGCTCCTGGGGCTCTGCCCCGGGCGCGTCCTGAAGGGGCGGCGCGCAGAGAGTCAGGCAGGCCGCGTGCAGGAAAGGGGTCCAGATCATTGGTCGTCTCCGTTCTCGTCGTCCTCGGCCTGAAACACTTCATCGCCATCCACATAGACGGCCATCACTCGACTGCCTGGATCGGTGGGCTCTCCGCTCCAGAGAACCAGGTCCGCGGCCAGTCCCGCTTGAACGCTACCCACCTTGTCCGCCACTCCAGCAAGCTGTGCGGCGGTAGAAGTCAGGGCTCTCAAGGCATCGCTGGACTTGAGACCCGCCCGAATGCAGGCCGCGGCCGTGAGGCGCAGGTTCGCGGGGTGGTTGTTCGGCGACCCGAGGGCAAACCCGAAAGGCACCTGCATCTCGGAGAGAGCCACAGCCCCCTCGACCACCCGCCGCCCAGTACTGGGGGCGTAGTTCGAAATGGCCACACCCAGGCCCGCGGCACGGATCTTGGCCGCCATTTCGCCCAGGCGGGTTGAGCCCACCAGGAGACCCTTCAGCCCATGGCGCCGAGCAAAGCCGATGGCGTGCTGCACCTCAGTCCGAGAGCTACCCCCATCGAGCATCACGGGCAGCTCGCCCTTGACCGCTGTGGCAAACACGCCCCGGGGCCAGGAGAAGCGCCGCTCCAGTTCCGCTTGGGAGCCCTGCAGGCTGGTGGGGAAGCGGTTGGAGGTCAGGCCGTTGGTACCCGTGCAGATCGAGAGGTAGGCCCGGCGCGAGATCACCTCGCTGCCGGTCTTGGCCACGGCACACAGGCCCCCTACCAGGGAACCCGGGCGAGGCGCGAGGACGAAGGTGGTTATCCCCTCCTCCAGGAGACCCTGCACTTCGGAGTGGTGGGGCCGATAGGCAAAGGCGAGATCGGCCTCGTCCATCACCGCGCGGGAGGAATCGTTGCTCTCGCCTCCTGCGCCGGCGTGCTCGCGCAGGGCGATCAGACCGGCACTCAGGTGCCCGGCGTGCTCAATCAGCACGACACCCTTTGGGACCGGTGCGCCCTTACCCACCTCGGTAATGACGCCAGCCTCAAAGACGACGATGCCGTTCTCGATGACGGTGCCGTCTCCCACGTGGAGCTTCTCGGCACGAATGGCAAGGGCGTCGCCCTCACGGGAACTGGCACTCGCTGGGGCGCTGGCCACGAAAGCCAGGCTCGCGAGGAGAAGTGCGTTTGTGTGCATCCTTCGTTGGGTTCGCATGGGGATCAGTCTCGGGAATCGGGGGAGATCAGCACGCGCCCTGCGGAGAGGGCGTAGCGCACCGTGGTGGTGGGCAGAAGAGGTTCGCCATCGAGTACGAGCAGATCCGCCCGCCGGCCGGGGCGCAGGCTGCCCAGCTCACCGGACAGGTCAAACGTGCGCGCCACCTCGGTGGTCAGGGCGGCCAGGGCCTTGTCCCGGTCCAGCCCGTGCCCGATGGCCAGGGAGGCCAGGAGGGGCAGGTCGGCTGATCCCCCGCCACTCGAGCCCAGAAGCACTCGCACGCCCGCATCAGCCAGTCGGCCCGCCAAGGCGAGGTCGTGGCCTGAGTACTCATCGGGGCGGTTGGCACCCAGGGGGATCGGGCGGACGATGACCGGAATGCTCCGGGCAGCCAACTCATCCGCCACGGCCTCAGCCTCGGTACCTCCGGCGATGACCAGCCGGAGGCGCTTGAACCTGGCCGTGCCCTTCAGCAACTCACGCATCTCCGCAGCACGGTGGATGGTGACGACAAGCGGCAGCTCACCGCTGGCCACGCGCGCCATGACGGCGTCCTCCGCGTCCGGTTTGGGTGGTTTGGGACGCTTGTCTTCCTTGTACTTCTCCTCCTTGAACTCCTTGCCCTTCTCCTTCGCCTCCGCAATCTCCTTGTCGCGATCCTTCTGGGCCTTCTTGAAGTCCTTCTCGAGCTTCGCCTCCGCCTCGGCGATGGTCTTGTTCCAAGCCTCAAGCTCATGGGCGTACTTCGCCAGACCCATGGCGTAGTCCCGGCCGGAGTTGATATCGCTCACGAGCTTGTCCACGGCGCTGATGCGAGCAAAGACGTCCGTCGGGTTCCCCCGAGAGCTCAGCCCCAGTCCTGCGGCAGCGTTGGAATCCTCCAAGAGGATCATGCTCTTCAGGTCCTCGGCGGGAGCGGTCGAGAGCACGGCACCCACGCCCCCTCGAGCGCTGACCATTCCGGCCTGCACCCGCACCGCGGTAACGCCGGCGGCAAGGGCCTGATGGCGATACCAGGGGTGTAGGTAGGGATCCACGCCATCAACGGCACGGGTTGCCGCATTGGTGCTCATATCCACGGTCGCTGGCCCATTCATGCCCAGGCTGCCCCAGGGATCCATGAAACCCGCGCAAACCACGTCCCCCTCGATCACGCGCGCCCCATCAGGGACCTTCAGGTCGTCGCCGACCTGCATGATCACTCCATCACGGATGAGAAGGGTCGCATCCTCCAAGACGTTGCCGGGACTCACGTGGAGTTTGTGGGCCCGCACGGCAACAAGGTCGCCGTTGGTCAGTGGGGAGGGGGCGGCAGAGGCGAAGGCCGTGGCGGCGAAGAGCCCGCTCGTCGCCCCCACCAGGAGGACGCTCGCGAGGGTTGTTTCAGGAAGGTGCATTGCGCGCTTCGAAAGGGGTGTGCGCGCAGACCGCCGTGGCTCGGTGGAAATAGAATCCAACCACCAAGCCAGGCACCCCCGCGCCGGGGAGCCATCTCCAAACAGCCCGACGGCTGATGAGCCCTCGGGTCCGGCTACTATAGGGAACAGAGGGGGGGCTCCCGCAAAACCTTTGCAACCATATGGGCCGGGATTCTGGCCTCCATGGAATCCTGAGCGAGACCTTTCCCGGTCCTCCAAGCAGGAGGATGGGTGCAGGGCGCCAACCCACGGCCGCACAACGGCCCCTGGATCGCTCTGAGCCAACTCCCATGCGGAGGATGAAATAAGTCCGGAAACCGGCGTTCGCTTCTTCCTGGACCCTGGCTATCAATCCCTGCAATGCGCGTCCGTCCGTCCGTCCACCCCCTGCTTCTCGACCCTATCTACTGGCGTAACTGCTTTCAGAATCTCGATTTGGGACAGCACGCGCTGTCCTTTCTTGAGCGCCATGATCTGTCGACCCGCCGAGCGAAAGTGGCCGAATTCTCGCTGTGTGCCCACGACGGGACCCTACTCAGGGGCCTCTGTTCCCGACCTGCCTGGGTTCCGGGGCGACGCCCATTCCGGGTGCGCTCCGTGGGCCCCAATGGACCGCTGGAAATGGACATGGCCACCCTCAAGCAAGGGGTGGCCGACTTCGTTTTCCAGGGGCCTGATGGGCGGCCCCTGAAAGACCGGGTACTGGACGTCGTCGCTGTCGTCCACATGGCCCAACAGGTGCGGGGTATCGACGCCAATCGAACGAACCTGGGCGACCACAACATGAACCGCACCGATGACGAGTTCATGATCGCGGAGCACCTGCTGGCTTGGGACCTGCTCTCAACGCTACCCTAATTGCACCGTAAATAGGCCTTATATGTGTGCTTAGGGCGAGAGGCTAACGCTGACGCCTTCTGGGATTGGCCGCAAAAGGATGTTAACTGGGCTTTATCTGGGTCTCTGGTAGCCCGCTTCTCTACGGGCTTCCACCCTGGAGGGCCGCTAGGATGCTCCCATGAGGCAGCATCAGGAGGAGTTCCGCATCGCCACCAACGGCCGTGGCATCTACGAGGTCAGTGACGAGGTGCGCTCGGTTGTGGACCGCTCGGGCCTGACCGTGGGTCTGTGCACGGCCTACTGCATGCACACTTCGGCCAGTCTGGTCATCCAGGAGAATGCCGACCCCACTGCAGCAGCCGATCTGTTGGCCTGGCTGGAACGTCTGGCGCCGGATGGGGATCAGCGCTACAGCCACACCTCTGAGGGCCCCGACGACATGCCCTCCCATCTGCGGTCAGCCATAACCCGGACCTCTGAGACCATTCCCGTGGCAGACGGAAATCTCATGCTGGGCAGCTACCAGGGCATCTACCTGCTTGAGCACCGGGACGTGGCGCACACGCGTATCCTGATTGTGCACGTTCTGGGCGAGTAGCTCCGCAGGCCCCTCGGAGTCGCTCACGGGGACTCCCCGCTGTTCATGCGCATGGCCTGGGACACCGGCGCCCGCGAGGGGCGCCGCCTTCGTCTGCCCGCTCTACCCCGAGAGGCCCCGACAGCGTCAGCTCGAGATCACGCTCCTCGACGGACGTTCGAAGGAGGAGCTGCTGGGCTGGTATCCCGACGAGAACCAGTTGTGCGGGCGAATCTCAGAACGCCACAGCAGGGAGCGGTCCCCGAAGTCCGGCTCCCAGCGGATGGACTCGACCATCTCCTGGAGAAGCTGCTCCGAGGCCCCGTCCGAGCTCTGGAACCCGATCGTCACGACCGCCCAGTGGGGCTTGATGACCATCCCGGGCTCTCCCATGGTGCGGGCCTCGTAGGTCAGGATGTCCACCTGCCGGTCGAGGACGTAGCTGACTCCCCGCCCGCCCTCGATCTCCATCGAGGTCACCTCATAGAGGGTAAGCCCGTCGCTGGAATAGACCTCCTTGGCGCCCACCCACACCTCCTCCAGGTCTTCCGTCCCCGCGGGAAGGACCATCAAGGAGAGGGTGGCGTGCCCCCCCCCGTCAGTCCTCGCGTAGGCCGCGAGGGTCTGGCCGAGAGTCTGCCACGAGTAGTCGGACAGGCCAGCGCCCAGGGCCGCCGCGCCGTCGGCCTGGCACCAGGGTTGGGTGGTGGTGCCCCACTGCGTATCGAACCCGTCCGGCTTCTCGATCGAGAGCCCCGCGCGGTCGACCACCAGGTGCGTGCGCATACGAGCGGCGGACCCGATCAGGAGGGGTTCGAGCTTCGCGTGGGCCTCGAGAGCAAACCCCGCTGCGTCCTCCCTCTGGGCTATTCCACACAGCTGGGACTCCATGCGCGCCAACAGGCCGACCGCCTCGGCGTCCGCGTGGTGATGGGCGTACTGCACCAGCAAGACCTCGGACCAGAGCATCGCCGGGTCATCCTTTGGTCTATCCATGCGCGGGGGCAGGCCGTCCTGGCTCACAGAGCCGTCCTCGATCCAGCCCAGCACCAGCTCGAGCTCCTGCCGGGTGGCTCCCGCGCGGTTCTCGAGCAGCTCGTAGGCCCGGATGGGATGGTTCCGAGCGAACAGGTGGGCGTGCGCCCGGCGATGGATCACCGTGCCGAAGTCGGCGTTGTGGAAGGTGTAGGTGGCCGCCGGGGCGACGTACGTGTACGTCATGTTGTCCAGACGCTCTTCGAAGCTGAAGTGGAACGCGTAGCACTGCTCCGCCCCTGCGGCAGCGCTCAGCTTCATGGCCTCGTCCATGAGCTGCTCTTGGTCGACGTCCTCATCCTCTTGGTACGGCAGGTGCAGCGACTGGTGCCCGATCGACACCAGGCTCGGGTCGGAGAGGCTGTCCGCGAAGTAGCTCGACGACACGTTCTCCGCCATCTCGGTGTTGGGCTCAAGATCCCAGTCCCGCCCGTCCCAGACCACTCCCGAACTGACACAGGATGAGAGCAGTAACAGCGCGGCCGCAGCGGGCCAGGCCTGGGTGGATTCGGCGCTTCGCCTCTCGAGCAGGAGTTGGAGTCGGTTCATTGGAGTAGTCCGGGTGGGTGGAGAACAACGGTCTCCGGGGGTGTCAGGGAGGGGCTTCAGGCCCACGGGGGCTAAGTCGAGGGGCTCGCCGGACCTTACGTTCATTCCCCGAGAAACACGGCGCTGGAGGCCTGGGCTCATCTCGACCACGCTTAGATGGCCAGCGACCCTGCGAGAGTCCATCGTCACGCACACCCCAGCCCCGGTCGGGCCCTGGCCCAAGGGTTGATCCGCTCACCCATCCCTCGGGCCCCGTAGAGAAAGAACCGGCCCAAAGGCCCACACCGGCTCCACCCGGGGCTAAAGGAACCCCCCGGATCGTTGCCCCTGGCGATCGGAGAGAGTCCGCTATGGCAAAAATCCGGCGTCTGCCCCCCCCTACGACTGCCCTGCTCACCATCCTCGCCCTTTGCGCGGCCGGTTGGGGCCTGTTCTCCGCCACCGGCAAGGGGACCGTCGCGGCCCGGCCAGCGTCCACCGCCGCCGAAGACAACCCTCTGATTTCTCCGCTTTCGCAGACGCGGCAGGGGAGCGAAGTCGGCCTACGGCCACCCGAACACCTGAACTCGCGCAGCGCGGACTCCGGCACCCCGGTAGCGACACCCCCACCCCCCTCGGCTCAGCCCAAACGACTGCTCTTTCTGAGGGATATGGGCGGGCTCCCGTTGCCGGACGTTTGCATCCGGCTGACGCAGGCCGAGCAGGTCGGCAAGAGTTGGTTGACTGTCACTGGCCCCGGCGGCCGGGCCTTCGTCCCTGATGAGGTCCCCGTGGACGTGGATGGCTTTCTCCTCTTCGAGCACGAACCCCAATCGGATCCGCTGACGGGGGTTGCCGCACTGCCCATGCGGTTGCTTCCCATGGCCTGTGCCGTGCGTGAATTGGGCCCTGAATCACGTCTCGAACTGACCGCTGAGCAGGCCCTTGGGGTGCTCGCGGTCAAGGTCCTCCAGCCGACCGGGACGCCCCTGCCCGAGGCCAAACTCTGGCTGTCTCTTAGATCCACCGTCAGAGGTGAACTGCAGCAGGACGTCACGCAGCTGGAAACCGATGAACGCGGCGAGGTCTCCGAACCCCTATATGGGTCGGACACCCTCCTGGACGGCATCCTGTCCCTGATACAGCGCGACGACGGACTCCTGGCAGACCCCATCCCCCTCCGTACCCCGATCGTCCCGCAGAAGGTCATCGTCCGCTGCTATCCAGCCGGTGCCTTGCTGGTGGAGGTTGTCGGGCCCGCAGGCGAGCTCGTGACAGGAACAGAGGTTTCCCTGAACGGCCCCCGGTTCATCATGGACCGAGCGGTGGACTCTGAAGGCCTCGCGCGCTTCGAGAACCTCGCCGCTGGCGATTACGTTCTGCAGGTTATTCCTCCCGGGGGGGGAGGCAGCCTCGCCACTTCCAAGGTCCACCTGCAACCCTCGGAGAGAAGGGCACTGGAATTGACTCTCCCTGCCATGCCCGAATCCGTGTTCGTGGTAGGAGGCAGACTGATCGACGAAGAGGGAAAGCCCGTGGTCGCCGCCAGGTTGGCCGTCTCTGTGGACGGGGGGCTCGCACGTTGGATCCACACTTCCGAGGAAGGCCGCTTCTCGCATCGGATCCCCACGGACGCGATTGACGCCCAGGAGCGAGATTCCCTTTCCCGTGCCTTTGTCAGTGTGCGGCCCCGGGCTGGAGTCTTCGCCTCCCACTTCTTGCCCAGTATGGAGCGCGTCCCCGTTGGCACGCGTGATCTGGAATTCCGGCGTCTGGGAGCGCCCCCTGAGGGTGAGACCCTGGTGGAGTTGGTGGACGCCCAAACGGGCGCTCGCGTGGTGGATCCTGAAGACGAGGCCATCGTCACGCTCTATCGCCCGGCCCCGGGTGGGGAGCAGATCGTGAACTGGACGTCCTATGGTGGAGAGGACGGGCTCGTACCTGTGGAGTACTTCCAGCACCCGGACATCTGGCTGGCCGTCAGCCTGCCCGGCTACAGGCGGGCCCGACAACCCCTGACCCTGAATGCAGATGGGGGCGCAAGACCGTTGGTGCGCGTGCGAGTGGAGCGGGGTTTTGGGGACACCCTTGTGGTTCGAGGCCCCGATAGGGAACCCGTCTCCGGGGCAGAATTCCTCGACCCCCAGGGCAATGTGGTCGGCATAACCGACCTGGATGGCAGGGTCACCATAGTTGGAGATGAGCGGCAGCTCCTGACGGTTCATGCTCCCGGATTTGTCGCCAAGGAGTGGTACGGAGGTTACGGCTCAGTCAGCGCGGATGGCACGATCTGGCTGAGCCGCTGACAGCGGGCGTCTGGCTCAGTCGGCGTCCGCACGCACGATGGCCACGGAGGCCGAGGCCCCGATGCGGCTGGCGCCCGCGTCGATCATGGCCTGTGCTGTCGCGTGGTCGCTGACCCCGCCCGAGGCCTTCACCCCCAGCACAGGGCCCACGGTCTTCCGCATGAGAGCCACATGGTGCACGGTGGCGCCGCTCTTGGAGAAGCCCGTGGAGGTTTTCACGAAGTCGGCACCAGCGGCCTTGGCCAGTCGAGAGCCGCGCTCAACCTCCTCGTCCGTCAGGAGGCACGTCTCCAGAATCACCTTCAGGCGGGTGCCATAACGGTGGCAAGCCTGGGCTACGGCTGCGATGTCGCCCTGTACGTAGGAATCGTCGCCCCCCTTGAGGGCACCGATATTGATCACCATGTCGATCTCGCAGGCCCCGTCCTCCACCAGACGCTGGGTCTCAAAGACCTTGGCCTCGGTCACGGTCGCCCCCAGCGGGAAGCCGATCACGGCACATACCAGCACGCCACTACCCGAGAGCACCTCTGCACAGCGACTGACCCAGCATCCATTGACGCACACCGAAGCAAAGCTGTGGGTGACGGCCTCGGCGCACAGGGTGTCCACCTCTTCGACGGTGGCATCGGGCTTGAGGATGGTGTGGTCGAAGTAGCTCGCCAGATTCCCCACCTCGGTGGGGTCGGCTCCGCAGCCCCCAACCCGGCAGGCCCCCGCAGAGACCATGGGGGTCAGATTCTCGTGGCACAGCTGCACGGTCAGCGTGGAGCAGCCCAGGCGCTCGGAGGCCTCCTCTGTGGTCAGGCCACTGGCCACAACCTTGTGGCCGATCTCGGTCAAGATGTCTTCTAGGCGGTCGGGATCAAAGAGGCGAGTCATTACGAGGGGTGTCCAATGGATGGGCGCGGGAGGTCCAGAGCTTGGATTTTCTTGACCCGGCGAGCATGGCGGCCGGGACCTGTGGGGGTCTTGAGGAAGGTCTCAATGATCTCGCGAGCCAGGGCCAGGTCCAGGTGGCCGGCCCCCAAGGTGAGCAGGTTGGCGTGGTTGTGGGTCCGTGCGTTGATGGCACTGGCCTTATTCCAGCAGTTGGCTGCGAGGACGCCAGGAACCTTGCCTGCAGCCATGGCCGAGCCGATACCCGCTCCATCAATCACGATGCCCAGCCGGGCCCGCCCCTCGCTCACCTCACGAGCCACGGCGGCGGCGTAGTCGGGATAGTCGCAGGGGTCATCGCTGCAGGTCCCCATGTCCCGAGCGGGGTAGCCGAGGTCGGCGAGGAAGCCGAGAACCTCGCCCTTGAGCGGGAATCCGCCATGGTCGGACCCGACAGCCACGGTGCGACCCTGCTCAGGGGCACCTGCAGGGCCCGTGCTGGCCGGTGCACCAGTTAGGGGGTGGCCCCGAGGACGGGCCGGAATCAACTCGATATCCCTGCGGAAGGCCTCTTCCCTGGCAAGGGGGGTCACCTGCGCCCCCTCGGGTAAGGTCAGGGGCTCGCCGTCGGACAGCTTGCTGAGACAATCCGCCTCCACCAGCGGACGTCTTGCGTTCGCTCGGTCGCCCTCCCCCGGCCCAGTGACTGAGCGCACCTGCACATGAATCCCAGGGGTGGGGGCTAGGGGTGCTTCCCCAGCGGCGCGTACACGGCCTGCGGCGCGGCGGGCGATGGCGCGGATTCCATCGTGTTCCGTCTCCATGACGGGCCTGAGTCTAGCAGAGGGTCCCAAAATGGGGCCAAGTGATTGGATCCGGCGGTTTGCCCATTGATGGCGATTCTCCTTGAGCCCGCCACCCCGGAAACCGAGGATGGCCGCCGGCCCGCTCCACCTTTCCAGCGCGCCCCGGTGAGCCCCATGAAAACCCTCCTCAGCCAGTTCTGTGAGTCCTTTGACGCCATCGTCCGGCCTCTGCTGGAGCCCCTCGACGGTGCCTCCAGAGCCCTGCTTGAGGGGTCGCCCGAATTGCCGGGCAGGGAGATACGGGCCGAGCTCCTGGAGGTACGTCACCAGACAGATGTGCTGGTCCAGAAGGTCGCCGAGCAGCAGGCCTACGTACTGATTTTCGGCCCCCTCAAGAGCGGCAAGTCCACCCTGATGAACGCCTTGGCGAGCACCTACGTGAGCGAGGTCTCGAGCCTGCCTGCCTATCCGTGCATGGTCTACCTGTCCCATGCTGAAGAGCGCCAGTTCGACGTGACCCGCTACAACGGTCAGAAGGAGCGCTTCACGGACCCCTCGGCCCTCTATACGCACATCGGGCGAGCCCACGGCGAGCTGGCGGAGCGCATCCGCTCAGCCGAAGAGCGGGGCGAGACCTTTGAGCCCGCAGAGCACTTTCCGGCCGCCATCCGCAAGGTGGACGTTCGCATCCCTGCTGGCGATCTGGACGAGTCAGGAGCCGTGCTGGTAGATACGCCCGGCCTCTACAGCCGCATGAAGTTCGGCTACGACCAGATGACCCGCGAGTTCCGCGATGCCGCGAGCTGCGCTGTCTTTATCGTCAAGTCGGACAACCTGTTCCTCGAGCAGGTCTTCGAGGAGTTCGAGGAGCTGCTCGGGCTCTTCAATCGCATCTTCCTCGTCGTCAACCTGGACACGAGCAAGCGCGACCTCTCGCCCAGCGGCACCTTGATCCCCAGCCTCGAGCAAGAGGATCCCCTGCGGATCATCGAGGCCTTCGAGAACCTGGCCATGAGCGCGCCCTTGAAAGAGGCCTTGGACGATGGGCGCCTACAGATCTACCCCGTAGACCTGCTGCAAGCGGCCAGTGCGCGGCTGCAGGCGGGCAACAGCTCAGGTCCCGGACGCAGCGCCCCGCGCGGGGAGGCCAACTTCGATGCCTTCCTCGGCGACCTCACGGGCTACCTGAACAGCACCGACTATCTGGTGGCCTTCTTGGGCGATAGCCTACGCCGCGCCGAGTCGCTCATGGCCGACACCATGCGGCTGCTTGACCACAGCTCGGTAACCGAACTGCGGGTCCGTGTGGAGGAGCTGGAGAGTGACCGCCAGGACACCCAGCACAGGCGGCATGCAGCCCAGCGTTTGCTTGACTACGACTGGCGTGCGGCCTTCTCGGGGTTGGAGAGCAAGCTCGCTCCGGCCATCCGAGCACGCACCGAACAGATCTGTGCGGACACTGAGCGTCGCCTGGATCGGGCTGTGGACGCCTGGTTCTCCAACGATTCGAGCCTGCAGGCTCTGATGGATGAGCAGCTGCTGCCCACCATGCGCTCATTCCAGGTCGAGGTGGGTCTGTTCATACGCAAAGCCCTCGACGAAGAGGTTCTCTCCGGCTCCGCAGGCATCCTCCTGCCCAGCGACGTCTCAGCTGACATGTACGCAACGGAGGTCGACCTCTCTTCAATCGGCCAAGAAGCCCTGGGAAGAGTCGGCACCACGATTCAACACCGGGATATACCCACCCCGTTGCACAGCTCCATGCTTCCCGTGCGGCGCACGTTCTGGGATTGGTGCTTGTTCCGCAGTCTGGACAAGATCCGCGGCCGCCTGCTCGGTGAAGCCAATCACCCGGCCCTGCGGATCCCTGTGGAGATCAAGGCACGGCGCCTGGGCAACGAGGCGCGCGATGTGATTCGCCGCGAGCTGGACACCTTCAAGTCCCGCTTCCTGCCCGAGACGATCTTGGCCATCCACAGCCAGGTCATCGGACAATACGGGCTGGCCGCTGCCGGTGGATTGGGCACAGCTCTGCGCGAGCGGGATGGTGTCCTGGAGACGCACATCAACGACGTCGTTGCCCAGTTGATGGAGCACCGCAAGGTCCTGGCCCACATCATGAGTCTCTGGACCCGAACGGAATCGGCGCGAGCAGCTCTACATGGGCTAACAGCGGAATACGGCAACACCGAGCCCATGCGATTGATCGAACCGGCCATGGCGACCAAGCCCATGCGGCCCGCCCCGATACACTCGGGTCCCCTGGGAACACAGCCGCTCACGGACATCGACTCGACACCCCCACCCATGAAGAGGCCGATGGAACACACCCGGAGTTCCGAGGATCGGGCGTCGAACGCACCCCTCTCGAGCGACGAGTTGGACTAAGGCGCCCGGCACCGGATCCTTCTGGCAGAAATCCAGGCGGTTGGTGGGCGGGGGTACCCGCGCGGGGATTCCCAATCGGCCCCCCGGCGGTTAGCGTCCCCCATGGCCAGTACCTCTGAAGGGGGTGTGAGTGCATTCCCACCAATGAAGTACTGGCCCTTGACGGTACTTTGAATCCAGCCCAGCCACAGGACCCCCTTCTCAAAATGTTCTCTGTTCCCTACTCCGTGGGCCTTCTCTTGGCCTTGGCGACCGGCTCTCCTGCTCAGGAGCCCGCGAACTCCGATGCACCCTTCCCGGCCTCAAACGCCCTGGCGGAGGGCGTGTCGCCTGATGTGCTCGTGGCCCTCGGCGACCTCGTGCAAGGCTTCGTGGACGACAAAGAGATCGTCGGGGCCGAGCTCCTCGTCATCAAGAACGGGCACTCGATCCTGCACGAGGCCTACGGCTGGCGCGACCGCGAGGCGCAGGTGGCGATGGAGACCGGCAGCGTCTTCTGCGTGCGCTCGATGACCAAGCCCCTGATCGGGGCCTCGATCCTCATGCTGGTCGATGACAGAAAGGTCAAGCTCGATGACCACGTCGCAGAGTACCTGCCCTCGTTCGACGTTGAGGGCTCGCGCGATATCACCATTGAACACCTGCTCACGCACACGAGTGGGCTGCCCATGTCCTTGCTGCTCGGCAAGAACCTGCGCGAGTTGGACGGCATCCAAGCCGTCGCCGAACTCGGCGCCGGATACGAACTCGACTTTGAACCGGGCAGCGCCTTCTCGTACAGCGACCAGGGGACCGACACGCTCACCGCGCTGATTGAGGTTGTCAGCGGCATGAGCGCCGCGGAATTCGTGAACTCACGGATCCTTGGGCCGCTGAGCATGCAGGAGAGCGCCTGCGTCATGGCGGAAGACCACCCACTACGTGCGCGCGGGTGCGTCAAGTACGGCGGCTCACAGGGCGAGTGGTCACGCTTATGGGGCCCCGATGAGCCGCCGCTGTTCCCATTCTTTCTCGGCTCCCAGGGTCTCTACTCCACCCTGGAGGACTACGGGCGATTCATGGACTTCTGGCGCCGCAAGGGGCGGCCGGGGAAAGAGCGGCTTCTCGGCTCGCGCTACGTTCGTCAGACACTCACCCCCGGGCCACACCCGATGCGAGGGCCAACGGGCCTGCCTGAAGTTCGCACGGCTTATGGGTATCTGATGCAGCTCTGGATGGGTTCGGGCGAAGACGACGAAGGCAGTGAGGAGGGGGTCGTTGCCTTCGGCCACACCGGTTCGGATGGGACGCACGCCTGGGTATTCCCCGAGCAGCAGGCCATGGTGTTCTACTTCACCCAGTCCCGGGGCAACCTTACGGGCATACAGGTTGAGGAAGTGCTTGGAGAGCTGCTTCTGGGAGTGCCGTACGACGCGAACGAGGCGGCTCCACCGTTCGAGCAGTATCTCGGCTACTACCGGGAGGATGAAAACGACAAGTACCGCGCCATCATCCGGGATGGCGAGGACATGGCCCTGGAGATCATGGGAAGAGGCGTCGTTCCCCTCACCTACGTCGGTGAGGACCGCTGGAAGCTGCGGCCCAATCCAAGCGAGGCGCTTTCCTTCGATCGCTCCGAAGCCGGAGAGGTAACTGGTTTTCACGTGGGCGACCACCAGGAGTTTCGTTTCGAACCATCCTCCAATCTACCCGACATAGACGAGGTCGCTGCCCGGGTCGCCGGGTTTCACCGCATCGACCTGCTCGAGTCGCTTGGTCCACTTCGCCTGAACGGCGCTGTGACCATCGAGGCACAGAACATCACCGGCGAGACGAGCACGCTGCTCGCGTGGCCCAATCGCGTTCGGATCGACAGCGAGGCAGCGGGACAGTTCGAACGCTATGCCTCCGACGGAGAAGCCGTCCGGACTTTCACCTCGATGACACCCCTGACCGTCCACCAGGGTGAGCGCGCCGAGATGCTGCGTTTGGACGGCCCCCTCGCTCGCTATGGCGAGTGGCGGCGCTGGTACCCCGATCCACAGGTGATCCAGCAGCTTGAAGGGGGCGGCAAGAAGGTCATCCTTGTCCGCACGAATGGCACGTCAGCCCCAGCACGGACGCTGTACATCGACCTGGAGAAGGGCGGAATCCTGGCTGAGGACAGCCTGGCCTACGTCGACGGGCTGGGCCGCATTGGTGTGCACGTGGAATACGGCGATCACCGCGACGTCTCTGGAATGATGCTGCCCTTCCGCACGAAGATTGAATATCCCAATCCCCAGCTCGGAAAGATCTTTACGACCGTCACAAAAGTCGAGTTGGACGTCGAGCTACACGACGGCGTGTTTGAGTTGGAAGACTAGACGCGGCCGTGTGCCGTTCAGTCTGTGCTCGCCGCAACCAGGCGCGGGCCTGCCTCGGCCAGGAGCCGCCCCGCGATGGAGGCGATCGCGGCTCCCGCCTCAACCACCTCGTCATGGGACAGGGGCCCTGCAGCAAGGCCCGCCCCCGGGTTGGTGATACAGGAAAGGCCCGCCACGCGCATGCCGACGGCATGAGCGGCGGCGGCCTCGGCGACAGTACTCATGCCCACCGCCTGAATCCCGCAGCGGGCGAAGTAGCCGATTTCGGCAGGCGTCTCGTAGGCGGGTCCCGAGAGCCCCAGATACACGCCGGATTTCAACTCGACGTCGCCGGCGGCAGCGGCTTCCACCAATGCCTCCCCCATGGCTGGGTGGTAGGGCGTGCCGTGCCCGCGCTCACTGTGCTTGAGTGGCGCCGAGCCCTGCAGGTTCACGTGGTCGGTGATGCGCATCAGGCATGGTAGAGACCAATCGGGGTCCAGACCTCCGGCCGCGTTTGTGAGCAACAGGGCGCGACATCCCAGCCGGGCGAAGGCGCGCACGCTGGCGGTGACCTCAGCGGGATGACGGCCTTCGTAGAGATGGACGCGACCCTGCTGAACCAGGACCCGGACCCCGCCAAGAGTGCCCAGAACAAATCGTCCGGCATGGCCGGGAACGGAGCTGGCGGGCATGCCGTCCACGTCCTCGAAGGGAACCTCAATCGAATCTTCGAGGCCCTCGGCGAAAGCGCCCAGGCCCGATCCGAGAACATAGGCCACGTCAAAGCCCTCCAAGCCATGGCCCGCAAGACCCTCCGCCAAGCGCTCGTCAATCGCTGCCGTCGCCATCACGGCCACAGGAACATTCCCGCGACGGTGGCGGTCATCCAGGAAGCGAACGCGCCGCCGATCATGGCGCGCAGGGCCAGCCTTGAGATCTCGGGCTTGCGCTCGGGAGCGAGCGGCGCGATGCCCCCAATCTGGATCCCGATCGAGGCGAAGTTGGCGAAACCGCACAGGGCGTAGGCCGCC
>PBIX01000091.1 GCA_002720975.1 Planctomycetota bacterium
GCACCAATGGGTGTGCGTTCTTGCACAGGGGTGCGATCAGGGGCCTTCAGGGGTGAACGTGGACCCCGTTCCGTTGGCACGCGATGTGCTCTATCCTCTGCGGCCCATGAACTACGCCTTCTCCCGCCTGATCGTTGCCGCCCCACTCCTCGCTTGCGCGCTTGCTCCTGAGCTTACCGCTCAAGACGGGGAGGCCGGTAAGACCGAGGCGACCGAGTCCGAGTCGCTCCGGCTCAACGTCAACGGGGCTGTCACCATGGCCTTGGGGAGCAACCTCGAGCTTGCTCTCTCCGCTGTTCAGACCGAGATCTCCCGCTTCGACGAGCTGGGCAGTTGGGGTGCTTTTGATTGGGTGTTTGATGCCACGCTTGGCCGTCAGGACTCTGAGACCAAAGCAGGCGGTTTCCTCGGCGGCGGGATTGACGGGGCCGTGATTCAGACCGATTCGGACAGTCTCAACCTGTCCTTCACGCGCCCTCTCACGAGCGGGGGGTCGTTCGCCCTGGCCTTCAGCAACCGGGTCAGTGACTCCAATAGTTTTCTTCAGAACGACCCGGAACAGTACACGGACAGTCTCAACCTCTCTTACACCCAACCGTTGATGCGTGGTGCGTGGAGCGAGTACGCAACCTCTATTCAGCGCCAGGGCGAACTGGCCTATCGGCGCCAGGTTGAGACCGAACGCCAGGCCCGCCTGGGCGTGGTCTATCAAGTGCGCATCGCCTACTGGGACCTGGTCAATGCCATGGAGCAACGCGGTGTGGCGGAGTCCGGTGTGGACCTGGGACAGAGTCGTCTGGAGCAGAGTGAGCGTCGGTTGGCTGCCGGGGTCGGCACGGCTGTCGACGTCATCCAGGCGCGGGTGGAGTTGGCGACGCGTCACGAGGCGTTGATCCAAGCCCAGAATGGGGTGGCACAGACCATGGACATCTTGCGGCGCCTTATTTTTTCCGGAAAGCGCGAGGGGATGTGGGATACGGAGCTTGTGCCCACGGCGGGGTTGCCGGATCAGGTCAATGCTGATGGGGTCCCCGGGCTTGGCGAGAGCCTCGCAACGGCGCTGGCGGAGCGCCCTGCATTGCGCCAGCGGCAGATGGACATAGATACGGCGCGCTTGCGCCACGCTCAGCGCATTTCTGAACGCATGTCGGGGCTCAATCTGTCATTCAGTGCCGCAGCGGGCAGCGTTGGAGCTCAGAGTGGTGCGACCTTTGAGGAAACCCTGGACTTCAAGTACCCCACGTACGGGGTCAGCCTGAACTACAACCTCAACCTCGGGAACCGCACGTCTGCCTACGCTGAACGCTCAGGGCGAGCCTCGGTTCGCGCGGCGATCATCGAGTACGACCGCGAAGAGCTGCAGGTCACATCAGAGGTGCGTGCTGCCCAGCGCGGCGTGCACTTTGCGGTGGAGCAGGTGGCAGCGACGACCACCAGCCTGGAGCTGGCGCGGCGGCAGCTGGAGGCCGAGAACGCGCGCTTCGCCCAGGATCTCTCCACGACGTTTCAGGTGCTGGAGTTCCAGCACAACCTGATCGAGGCCATGTCCAATGAGCGCGCCGCCCGGGCCGGCTTCGTCAAGGCGCTTGCGGAGCTGGACAATGCCCTGGGGGTCTTTCCCCGGGCAGACCCTGAGCCGGCCGGGAGCGGTTCGTGACGCGCGGCGGCTCCACCTCCGGACAGGGTCGGTTGGGTATCGCTGTGGCCGCCATTGGCCTTGCGGTGATCGCGTGGGTGGCGGTACGTGGTGGCGGTGGCGAGGATCGGCCGCTGACCCTGGAGGAGCGCTACCTCGAAGACGATCGGGTGGGCCCCCTGGTCTACGACTGTCCGTTCGGGCGAGCCTTCGCAGAACCGACCGTAGATATGACCGAGCTCCTGGTCTCCAAATTGGAAATGGGAACCCGGGAACCCCTGATGGCATCCAAGCAGGAGTTGGCTCTGATCGGGGCGGAGGCAATCCCCGCCATGCGTGCCCTCTTTGACCGGGCCTACCAGAATCCCTGGAAGCATGGTGTGGTGGAGAATGTCCTGGCTGTTTGCACCCTGATGGATGAGCCCTTGGGCATCGACATGCTGCGCTATGCGCTGGGCCATCCCCAGGAATCGGTGCGTCAGTCGGCGTTGCGTGGCCTGGGCATTCATGGGGTGCCCGGAGACTACGATATGGTCCAGGGTTGGCTTCCGATGGTGCATAGCCCTCAACTGCGTGCTGCATATGCGGCCTGTATGGGCTTGCTGGATCCGGAGCGTCTGGGGGCGGACCTGGCCCGATGGTTGGAAGGTGGACTGCAGGAGGACCTTTACCCCCATGTGATGGGGGCTGTGCTCAAGGTCCGTGACCCGGAGACCGCGCAGTCCCTGAAGGCCCTGGCGGCCGATAGGGATGACGTCTGGACGTCCATGCTCTACGGGCCGGCGGCGTTCCTGGGTGACCAGGGTGCTCTGGATTCCATCCACAAGGACCTGCAGAGTGAGGAGCCTGTCCTGCGCCAGTATGCGATTCAGACCCTGGGATCCATCGGACGGGGCCTGGATGCGGCTCTCCTGTTCAATGATCCCCACACGGGTATTCGTGGGGTGGTGGCCCAGGTTCTCGTGGACTCAGAGCCAAGCGATGAGATCAACGCCTGGCTGAGGGACGGCATCGATGATCAGGATGAGCGCGTGCGTGAACTCTGCTTGGGTGCACTGACGGGTCGCAAGGATGAGTTGGCGGTGGCCCACAGTTTGGCACTCTTGGAGGGCAATCCCGTGGATCGTTCCCTGGGCATCCGCAGTCTGCGCGTGGCGGTCAGCGAGGACCCCGCTTTGGCTGAGGAAGCCGTTGCGCGCTTGCTCCCTCTTGTCGAGAGGGCTTCCGGTGAAGGCTCTGTTCCTGTGGAGTTGCTGCAGACATTGGCCCAGGTTCCTGCCCGCAGTGCAGCCTTGTACCTGCTCAACCTGGCGACGGACAGCACGGGGCTCATCAAGGGGCTGGATTCATTCCGGTGGCTGGTGGGTCAGGTATGGAATACGGGGCCCATGGGGCGCGCCATGCTACGGGATCAACTGCTTGTGGAAGAGGACCCCTTCAGGCGTCTCTCCCTGATCGAGTTTGTCTGGCAGGACCACTCGGACGCCGCACGCGACCTCCTGCTCGACGTGCTTGAGCAGGATCACCGGCATCCATTCGAGCGGCTGTACATTGCGGACCGCTGCACCCGGCTTGGACCCGCATCGCGTGTGGCGTCAGTCATCAAGCGGGTCTACCTGGAGCTCACCCACGTTGAGGTGAGGCCCGCCCTGCAGTGCTTGCTCTGGATCTGGTACGGCCAGCATTTCGAGTTGGATCGCTGAAGCCAGGCTGCGTTTGGGTGGCTGGGGGATTGGGAGATTGATCTTCACCCTGGAGTGGGTCGAGACGTAGGGTTGTGGCGACCGGTGGTTTGCCCATGACTGCTCCTTCACCTCTCCCTCGACCCTTCTGGCTTGTTTGCGGACTGTGTTGGATTGCCTCCTGCGGTGGGGGGAGCTCCCCGGACGAGGGCGGGAGGGGCAGTGAGTCGTCCGGGGGGGATTCCGGGCTGCCTGTGAGCGTGCCCGCAGAGGCCTCACAGGCTCCGGGTCGACTCTTCTCCAGCCGCCTGCCGGCGTTCGGCCCCTGGTGGCCGCCCTTGCGGGCCCAGGTGGACCCCTCCCGTCCGCCCAACCTCTGGCGGGAGGAGAGTCTGGCGTTGTTGGCCCAAGGGGTCTTGGAGAAGGGGCTGCATGAGTGGGTGGGCGGGGAGGAGGAGACCTTGTGGGCGGTTATCGGCCCTCGGACCAGCTTTCCCTCCCCCCTGCGGCCTCACAGTCCGCGTGTGGTGCGCCCGGGGCCGGAGCTCCGGTTGGTTGAGGGGATGCCCGAGGCCTCTGAGGAGGGCCTGCTCGGGATTTCCGGGGCCCGCCAGCGTCTGGCCCCACTGTTGGCTCCTCACCGGGGATGGAGTTCCGGCGGAGTCGAGGTCTGGGTGGATGGAGCCGAGCTTGTGTCCGAGACCCTCGCTCGTACCCGGGTGTTTGTTCGCATTCACAGTCTCAAGCCCGAGCGGGCTCTGCAGACGAACCTGCGGCTGGTGGCCGACTGGCGACTTGGCACGGAGCGGGTGGTCCTGGCCAGCCTGGTGACCGAGCACTTTCAGGAGGTGGAGAGTGCGCAGCCACTCTTCGTGGATTCCACGCCCCACTTCCTGGGTGCGGCGGCTGGGGTGGGTAGTTGGTTATGGGCGGGTGCTCACGAGAGTTCGGAGCGGACAGACAACCTGGTTCCCTTTACGGACGTGCACTTGGGAATGCACGGCGCTGCGGTGGGGGATGTGGATGGCGATGGACTGGAGGATCTCTATATCGCTCGCCACGGGGGAACACCCAACGTGCTGCTGCGTCACCAACCGGATGGATCCACCCAGGATGTGGCGTCCACCTCACAGGTGGATTTCCTTGATGACACCAGTGGCATTCTGATCGTGGACCTGGACGGAGATGGGGCTCGGGATCTTGCGCTAGGAGTGGGGACGGATGTTGTCGTGTGTTGGAACGATGGCTTCGGCCACTTCCCTGATCGCGCGCGTCTCTCCCGGGCATCCAAGGATAAGGTCTACAGCCTTGCCGCGGCCGATGCGGACGGGGATGGTGACCTCGACCTCTATGACACCCGCTACTTCGCCAGCAATTACGGTGGTGGCGTGCCGACGCCCTATCACGATGCGCACAACGGAGCCCCAAATTCCTACTGGTGCAACCAGGGCCAGCGGACATTTGAAGAGGCGACGGAGCGCGTTGGCCTGAATGTGGGGAACGACCGCTTTAGCCTCGTTTCGCTCTGGGAGGACGTGGATCAGGACGGAGACCTTGACCTCTATGTGGTCAACGATTTCGGTAGCAACAACCTGTACCGCAATGATGGCGGTCGGTTTGTGGAGGCCGCTGGGGAGTTGGGCCTGGGGGATATGGCGGCGGGTATGGGGGTCAGTCCGAGCGACGTCAATGGGGATGGTCTCCTGGACCTGTACATCTCCAACATGCACACCGCAGCAGGCATGCGCGTCACCGCACACGATCGCTTCCAGGCATCTGCGCCCGAGAGTGTTCGCGACCACTACCGCGGCCACACCCGCGGGAACTCCGTCCTGATCCGAGAAGGTGGCGGGGGGTACCGCGACGGCAGTGCGAGCAGTATGGCCTCCCCCGGCGGTTGGGCCTGGGGGGCGATCCACGTGGACATGGACAACGATGGGTGGGACGAGTTCGCCGTACCCAACGGTTTCCTCAGTGGGCCGGACCCACGGGATCTGGCGAGCTTCTTCTGGCGCTGCGTCGTGGGCGTCTCACCGCTGGATGGAGTGGCTACCCCGGCCTACCAGAACGCTTGGGCCGGCATCACGCGCCTGACCCAGGTGCGCGGCTACTGCTGGAACGGGAACGAACGTCACTACGCGTACCTGGGGTCCCCGGGCGGGCGCTTTGCGGACCTCTCGAGGATCTCCGGCCTGGGCTTGAGGGAGGATGGCCGCGTGGCCCTGCGTGTGGACTGGGATGGGGATGGCCTTGAGGACCTGATCTTGAAGAACCGTACGGCTCCCGTGCTGCGTTTCATGCGCAATCAGGCACCGGATGCAGGCAACTACCTCGCCATTGAACTCTCCGACGCTGGCCCCAATACGGAGGCTGTAGGTGCTCTGGTGGAGGTGCACCTGGGGTCGCGGACCCTCGTTCGCCGGGTGTATGCGGGTGAGGGCTATCTGGCGGGCCAGAGTAAGCGGCTCCACTTTGGCCTCGGAGACCTGCCCCGAGGGGGGGCGGTCGATCGGGTACGCGTCACCTGGCCCGATGGTCAGGTGCAGGAGGTCAACGATCTGCGGTCTGGGAGCCTGTACAGCTGGGACCGCCGCACCGGGCACCGCGCCGTGGGCTTGGCAAGCTCCGGTTGGGGCGGCGCGGGGGAGGCCCTGCCCTCCGCACCCACGATTCCCCGCGCAAGCCTCATCGCCCTCGAGCGCGTGCCCTGCGCCGCGTTGCCCTTACCGCGGTTCGACGCAGCGGGGGTGACCGTGGGGGAGTATGGGGGTGGCCCGCTGCTCGTCTATCTATGGGCTACGTGGAGCGAGGCCTCCCAGCGCGGTCTGGCGGAGTTGCACGCGGCGAGGGATTCCTTCGTTGAGGTTGGGCTGCGCCTGCATGCCCTGGCCATGGATGGTCCTCGGGAGGCAGCGCGAGTGGCTGAACGGATGGCAGCTCTCTACCCGGGCGGCACCGGAGGTCGGGCTGACCGCCGTACCTTCGCGCTGATTGAACTGATCATGCAGGCCGTCCTCGGGACCTATGACGACGTGGCGTTGCCCCTGGCCCTGCTTGTGGATTCGGATGGCCTTCTTACTGCTGTCCACCTGGGGCCGCCCGATGTGACCTCGATACTCGATCAGGTTGGGCGTCTACAGGCGGGCGACTCCAGGGACGCGGGGCGCTGGTCCCTTGCTCTTACCGGTGGCCGCTGGTTGTCCTCCGGTCCGACGCGCGACTTCACCCGCGCCATCGAGTTTCTCGCCAAAGAGCGCGGCGAGGAAGCATTCGCAAAGGAGCTCCAGGCGTTTGTTGACGACCGCTAGCTGCCTGGTGGCTCGGTTCTAGCGAATCACCCAGGGCTGCCAACCCGGCTCTGCAGGGGGGATCTCCGAATCCTCCGGTCCGGCACCGGGCCCGCTCCAGCGACCTCCGGTGTTGGCGTGGCGTTGCACGACGCCGGATTCACCCAGTGCGAACGCCGCCTGCCCGGTGCGTGGGGTGGAGCGCGGCCAGGCTACAAAGCGGGTGGCGTTGCCTTCGGATCGATACATGCTGAACAGGTAGCCATGCTGCATGAGCAGGCCGGACTCCTCCAGGATCCGGGCATCGAGGAAGCGGTGACGCAGGCTACGGTTCCCAGCGATCCAGGTGGCCAGGTCGGGAGCATCACCAGGGCTTCCGGCACGGCCCAAGACCCGTAGGGACCGAGCAGCGTCCTCCTCGTTGTTGGCCTGCACATAGCTCTGCAGTCGTGGGAGGGAGACCATGCAGACCAACAGGATGATGGCTGCGATGATGCCCGTGCTCCAGCGCAGATAGCCTGAGCGGTTTGAGGGGCGTGGGGCGCGATTCATGGGGAGTTGGGTGTGGTCCTGCCACCCCTGTGGGATTCTGCCGCAGTCCTGTGCTACGGTTCAAGGATGTTGCAAGACCCGAGCATGGAGGCCCTGGCCGAGCCAATGGCTGAGGCGGCCCGCACCGTGGCCCGGACCCTGGAGGCAGCGGGCTACCGGGGTTGGATCGTGGGTGGGGCTGTGCGGGATCTGGCCCTGGCGCGCTCCCCCAAGGACGTGGACATGGTCTCTGCGGCACACCCGGATCGTGTACTCGAGCTGTTCGAGCACACCTATCCCATCGGAAAGGCCTTCGGGATCGTTCTGGTGCAGGTCGCAGGAGTGGATCTGGAGTTGGCCACATTCCGGACGGAGTCGGGCTACTCCGACGTGCGTCACCCGGACCTCATTCAGTTCGCGGAGAGCCCTCAGGTGGATGCCCGACGCCGTGACTTCACCTGCAACGCCATGTACCTGGACCCTCTGAGTGACGAGGTCTGCGATCCGTGTGGGGGGCTGGCGGACCTTTCGGCTGGGCGTCTCGCAACTGTGGGGGACCCACAGGGGCGTTTTGCAGAGGATGGACTGAGGCTCTTGCGTCTGGCCCGATTTGGAGCTCAGCTGGATCTGCAGCCTGCGCCGGGGTTGCTCGAGGCGGCCGGTCAATGTGCGCAGTCGCTCTTGGGTGTGAGTCCTGAGCGCCTGCGGGCTGAGCTGGAAGGGTGCCTGTTGAGTGGGGCTCCGGCTCGAGCACTGGAGCTCCTCGCGGAAGCCCAACTGTTGGGTGCATGCCTGCCCTGGCTCGCCGAGGCTGAGGGCCGGGTGGCGCAGGCGCAGGATGTTCTTGCCAGGCTGGGGCCAGCTGCCGCTGGTCCTGCGGGTTGGGTTGTTTTGCTCTTGGCGGAGGGCGAGGATCCGGACCTCTTGGGTGCCCGCGCAGAAGCGCTGCGCTTCTCTACAGCTGACCGCAAGGCCGTGATGCGCAGCGCTGAACTGGCCAGCCGCTGGGCTGGGCTGAGTGCGGACGGGACGGCCACCTCGACACGCATCCTGGCCACCCGCGAGGATCCCTGGAGGTCGGCCTGGGCACTGGCGCGTGCGCGTTGTGAGAGCTGTGGTGACGCCGGGGACCTGGATGCGCTGAACGCACTTGGAGTCTGGCGCGAGGGGCTGACCTCCGAGCAGCTGCGTCCCGCACCTCTGGTGGGTGCGGAGGAACTGGAAGCCGCCCGCATCCCACGCGGGCCGCGGTGGTCGGAGCTGATTGCCCAAGCTGAAGTGGAGCAGTTGGATGGCACTCTGACCGCATCAGGCGAGGTGCCCCTGTGGCTGGACAAAAGGGCCGAGGACCCGGGTGGGTCAGCTGGGCGGCAAGACCCGTCGTAGGGCATGGCTGAGCGGGACTGCGGCCAACACTCCCAACACCACCCACCGGGCGACGATCGAGTCTCCTGAGTGCAACAGCGCAAGGGATGCGGTGAAAGGCAGGGTGCTACGTAAGGCGCGCCCCATCGCCTGACGTACAAGTGCAGGGGTCCAATCACCCTTGGGAATCGCATTCAGCAGCCACAGTCCAGA
This sequence comes from Planctomycetota bacterium, assembly GCA_002720975.1. Classification (GTDB taxonomy): domain Bacteria; phylum Planctomycetota; class UBA1135; order UBA1135. Next base: position 8,715 of record PBIX01000091.1, read on the forward strand.
GGCCACGGAGAGCCCGGTGCAGGCGGTCCACGCCCACTTGGTGGGGGGCGAGGTCATGAGCAGGCCCAGGGCCGGCGTTGCGCAGAGGGCCGCTGCGGCACCCCTGACGTATCGGGCGGGCCGGTGCTGCAGTGACCCTCCCTGGCCATCCTCAAGGCGCCCGAGGAATGAGACACAGACGATGAACGCCGCGTACAGGATGGGCGCAAGAACGCCGAGGAGAGGGGCGATGGAAGCGCCCGGATCGTCTTCTACCCAAACCAGGGCCATTCCCAGGGCGAGGTTTCCACCCCGACACAGGCCCAGCAGGAGAGGGCCACGCAACGGCCCGCGGCCACGAAGGTCGTAGGTCAGGGCGCATGCGGTGAGCAGGGAGTAGCCCACGGCCAGCTGCCAGGAGATCGACCCGGCCAAGGCCACGCCTAGGGCGGGCAGGATCCAGCCGACACCCCGGGCCGTTCCAGGGGAAACCGCGCCCGAGGGGATGGGTCGACCCGGCCGCGTTCGTGCGTCCTCTTCACGATCGGCCCAGTCATTGAGTGCCATGGCTCCGTGGTAGATCAACAGGCTTGCACCAACGAGCAGCCAGGGGGCCTTACCGTCGGGCCATCGACCCGCATGTCCGAGAAGTATCCCGACAACCACGTCCGCGGCGACAGTCGGAGCCAGGGACAGACGTAGTAGGCGGGCGATCGCGAGCATGGGGCGAACCCGGCCCTAGGGTCCCGAGGGAAGGAGTCGCAGGACGTCCTGGTAGGTGACGTAGATCGTCAGGGTCAGGATAAGGACCAAGCCGATCACCTGACTGTAGCCGAGGGTGCGTTCGGAGACAGGAGATCCCTTGATGACCTCCACGACACAGAATGCCAGATGGCCGCCGTCGAGAACGGGAATCGGAAGCACATTGAGGAAGGCGAGGTTGATGCTCAGCATGCAGAGGAAGAAGAACAGCTTGGCCCAACCCTGGGAGGCCCAGTCGTAGGAGACCGTGCTGATGGCGATGATCCCGCCAAGATTCTCCGTGGAGACCTCGCGCAGGAACATCTTCTGCAGGGTCATCCAGGCGTCGGTGAGGAAGCGCCATGAGGCCTGTGCTCCGGCCCGGATCGATTCCGAAATGCTCTCGGTGCGATAGATTCCATTGGCTCGCTCAAGCCCGAAACCGTAAGCGTGGCGCACTAGGGGGGCGGGTGCGATTGTGAGGATCAGTGAAGTAGGGGGCGCACTGCCGTCCTGGCGATCGATGGTGAATGCTGTGGCTTCGCTGTTGGTCGCCCGTTCGCGGGTGATCGTCAGCACGTCCCTCCAGGTCTGCACGCTCTGTCCGTTCACGGCCCGGATGCGATCACCGCTCTTCAGCCCCGCTGCTTGAGCTGCGCGGCCACCCGAAGCGTGGGCCAAGGTGCTTTCGGGGTCGTAGTCGAGGTAGACGTCGTCTTCTATGGAGGCGATCTCTGAGGCGACCGGCCGGGTTGCGTACTCGGTGCGCTGGGGATCAAGCGCAGGATCGGAGGGCTGAATGACGACGGTCAGAGGTCCAGCTTCTCCCGTGCCCCGCAGGGCCTTGCCCAGATCGGTGGGCCGGCGGATGGGCTGTCCATTGACCTCCAGGAGCCGGGCCCCCTTTTTCAGGCCCATGCGATCGATCCAGGGGCCGGGGCGCAGATCCTTGATCAGGTTCTGCATGGGCTCGATACCGAACAGCTTCTGATCAGCGGGGGTTGAGTCGGGGACGATCGGTAGCTCCAACGGTTGACCCTGGCGGAGGATCCGAACGACGATCGCCTCGCCGCGCTCAAGGGCCCACTCCATCTGGCGCACAGGTGTCAGGCCGGCCGGGGCTCCGGAGATGGAGACCAGGGTGTCCCCGTCCATGAGGCCAGCTTTGGTGGCCGGGCCGTCGGGGGCTACTTGAATCCGGTGGCTCGGATCGACACCCGGGCGCACGCCAATCTGCTTGAATCCACCACTGTCCGAATAGACCGGGGTGATCGAGAGCGTGTGCAGGGAATCGGAACCGGGGTAGCGGAGGGTGAGTTGGATGGGGCCCGCGTCGGACAGGGCCACCTCGTTGGGGATGTGGAAGAAGTCGTAGACCTCATCCCCGCCCACAGCGAGGACCTCGGTCCCCGCGGGGATACCCGCATGCCATGCCGGCATGCCAGGCGTGGGGGCGGCTACGACGGGGCGCAGGACCGGTACGCCCGAAGCCAGCACCAGGGGGAAGGCCACCAGGGCGAAGATCACGTTCATGATGACGCCGCCCGAGTAGATGAAGAAACGCTGCCCTACGGACTTGGCTTGCAGTTCGTCGGAGGCAGGCGTTCGGGAAGGATCAGGGAACTCACCGGCCATTTTTACGTAGCCGCCAAGGGGCAGCCAGGCCACTTGATAGAGAGTGCCTCCGCGGTGGAAGCCGAACATGCGCGGGCCAAAACCCAAACTGAAAACTTCGGCCCGTACGCCACATAGGCGTGCGGCGATGAAGTGACCCGCTTCGTGGACGAAGATCACCAAGCCGATTCCAAAGACGACCTGGAGAATGCGTGCTAGCTCGACTAAATCCATTCTGGCTAGGGGTGGTTTGCGGGTTCGGGGGCGGCAGGCCCGGAAGATGCTGGGCCGGAAGTGGCCAAGTTCTGGACGGCCTTCTGGGCATGGGCGCGTGCTCGGAGATCGGCGGCCATGAGTGCCTCGATGCTGGAGGCGTCTCCTTGGCGTTGATCCAACGCAGTGCGGTGCACCTGGTTCATGTCCGTGAACGAGATCTTCCCATCGAGGAAAGCTTGTACGGCCACTTCGTCGGCGGCATTGAGGACGCATGCGGAATCCCCGCCGGCCCGAATACATTCATGCCCGAGCTTTAGAGCGGGGAAGCGCACCGGGTCCGGCGCCTCGAATTCCAACTTGGCAAAAGCCTGCAGGTCGAAACCGCGGACCGGTGAGGGGGGACGGTCGGGTGAGTGCAGGGCGTGGTGGATGGGGCCTCGCATGTCGGGGAGCCCCATGTGCGCCACGACGGCTCCATCGACGAACTCCACCATGGAATGGACGATGGACTGGGGGTGGATGACTACCTCGATCTGCTCAGGGCTCAGGCCGAAGAGGTGGTGCAGTTCAATCACCTCAAGGGCCTTGTTCATCAGGCTTGCCGAACCGATCGTGATGCGCGGTCCCATGGACCAGTTGGGGTGTTGCAGGGCTTCCTCTGGCTTGACGTGCCTGAGGGACTCGCTGGGTGTGAGGCGTAGCGGGCCACCACTGCACGTGAGGAGGACCCGCTTCAGGCGGGCCCGGTCCTCGCCACGAAGGCACTGCAGGACTGCGGAGTGCTCTGAATCGACGGGGATGATCTCAGCCCCAAAATCCCGGGCAACGGCCATCAGGTGCTCCCCGGCTACCACCAGCGACTCCTTGTTGGCCAGGGCCAGGCGCTTGCCGCGCCGCAAGACCTCCAGGGAAGCAGGCAGGCCGGCGCAGCCGACAACACCGTGAACAGCGGTGTCAAAGTCGCATGCGAGGATCAACTCCTGCATGGCCTCCGGCCCCTCATGGAGGTGTGTCCCAGCGGGTAACCGGGGGCGGGCCAGGGCCGCCGCCTCCGGGTCGGTGAGGGCCAGGTGGGTGACGCTGAACTCCCGCGCCTGATCGAGGAGGTCCTCCCAGGAAGCCCGAGCGGCCAGGCCGCTGACGGTCAGCCCTGACCCGCCTTCTCGTACCAGGTCAAGGGTTTGCGTCCCGATGGAACCGGTGCTGCCGAGCAGAAGGATGGAAGTCATGGAGCGTACCCTAAGGGCCGCTGCATTCTAGGCCCTGTGGCCTCGGTGCACCATCGCTGGGGTGGGCCCCCGCTCGCCTCTCCAGGTCGGACCTCGTAAGCTGAGGTGCTCTCCGCCCTCCACTCGTCACGCCATGCCCCATCAACACGCGACCCACTGCCCACTTTGTGGCTTCCGCCTGGAAGGCACACAGTGGGAGGGGCGGCAGCGTCCACGATGTCAGGCCTGCGGGTTCGTGTATTTCTTCAACCCAGCGAGTGCGGCTGCCGGGTTGGTACTGGATGCCTCCGGAGGCCGGGTCCTGCTGGTGCGGCGCCGTATCGAGCCGCACAAGGGGTGCTGGGCTTTCCCCGCAGGCTATCAGGAAATCGACGAGGAGCCGCCGGCTGCGGTCCGACGAGAGGTGCGGGAAGAGACGGGACTCGAGGTGGAGGTGCAAAGCCTGGTGGACGTGGTCTGGGTGGGGGACGATCCACGCAAGCCCGCGAACGTGATCATCTACCTATGCCGGGCGGGGGAGGGGGAGCCGCAGGCGGCCAGCGATGTGAGCGAGGTGGCCTGGTTTCCCCTCTCCGATCTACCCCTGGATATGGGGTTCGGCAACAGGGAGCTGATCCAGCGCGTCTTGGGGCAGGAGTGAGCCGGCTGGGCAGCGTCGCTCACGGGGGAGGTGGCCAGGGAAGCCACGCGGGTGAAGCATCGGGGCTGACCGGGCGTTATGCTGGGGGCCCACATCGTTCCTCCATTCCGCTGCCTATTCCCGTGACTTCCAAGACCCCCCTCACCTACAAGGACGCTGGCGTCAATATCGACGCACAGGACGAAGCTCTCTCCCTATCCCGGCAGGCCATCCGGGACACCTTTGGCCCAGGCGTCGTCTCCGACGTCGGCCTATTCGGTGGGCTCTTTGATATGGAGCAGGCCGGCGTGGGCGGCCAGATTCTGGTGGCCAGCGCGGATGGCGTTGGCACCAAATTGGAAGTGGCCAAGCGCATGGGGGTGTTCAACAGTGTGGGGCGCGATCTCGTCCAGCATTGCATCAACGACATCCTGGTTCAGGGAGCTCGGCCCCTGTTCTTCATGGACTATGTGGGTACCGGCCGCTTGGAACCTGAAGTGGTGAGTGCCTTGATTGCCGGGTGCGCTGCTGCCTGCTCCGACGGCGGCCTGGCCCTGCTCGGCGGTGAAACGGCGGAGATGCCTGGTCTCTACGCGGATGGGGATTTCGACCTGGTGGGCTTCATCGTGGGTAGCGTGGCCCGCGAGAAGGTCCTGGACGGGAGCCACGTCAGGGCTGGTCAGGTCTTGTTGGGGTTGGGGTCGAGCGGTTTGCACACCAACGGCTACTCGCTGGCCCGCAAGGTGCTCTTCGAGCGGTTGGGTCACGACGTCCACGACCGTCCCGAGGCTCTGGGTGGAGTGAGCGTCGGGGAGGCTCTGCTCGCCCCGCACAAGAGTTATCTCAAGCCCCTTTGGCCACTATTGGAGAGGGACCTGTTGGCGAGTATGGCGCATATTACCGGAGGTGGATTGCTCGATAACCTCCCGCGTGTTCTTTCCGGGGTGGATGCTGTCATTGAGCGGGGGAGTTGGGCTGTTCCGCCCCTCTTTGAGATGATCGTCGAGGGCGCCGGTATCGATGAGGATGAGGCTCATCGTGCGTTGAACATGGGGGTCGGCATGGTGCTGATCGTTGACGCCGACAAGGTGGATGAGGTGTGTGCCCACCTGGACACTGTGGGTGAACCAGCCGTGACGATCGGGCGTCTCGAAGCGGGGGAGGGTCAGGTCCGTTGGGCCTGAGAGCGAGGCAGGCCGGTCGGCCCTGGTCGGCAGCTGCCCTTGCGATCGGTGTATGCGTTGGTGCGGGCCGTCCCCTCTCCGGGCAGGTTGTTCCACACTCCGTGGTTGAAGATTCCTGGCCGCTCCTGAGGGGAATGCAGCCTGGTCCCGCCCGTGCCAAGGCGATGTGCAAGGCTTTGAAGAGTGGTGCCGAGGGCCTGGAGCCGGGGCGCTGGGCCCAGCTACTGAAGCTGTCCTACGAGAGCTTTCTCGAGGAGCTTGGTCTCTATGCCGGACAGTCGGCTCGCGATCTGGCCGAGGCCATGTATGGCTCCGCGCCGGCGACCTGGAGTGTGCTCTGCCTGGAGGGTGCGGCGCGGCGCACAGGCGATCTGGGACGTGCAGCCGAGGTTCTGGAGGGCGGCATGGTGCTGAATGCCGACGCCGACAGGTTAGAGCTCCGGGAACGCCGGGCTATCGTGGCCGCGGGTGCGGGCGAGCTGCCCACGGAACTCGACTGGCTTGGGCGTGCGCTACTTCTGAGGGGCAATGACGGGCTTCAGATGCGTGCGCGGCTGGCCCTGGCCATGGGGGCTCGCCAACGATCCAGGGGGCTCTTCCGCGTCCTCGTTGACCGCAGTCGCGGCCCAGCACCTGCCCTCGGGGAACCTCCCCCCTGGGCTCTGAGAGGGTGGGGGCTTGCGCTCCTTCCCCCTGGACCCGAGTCTTCAGTTTCACCTGGTGGGCCTGCTCCTCAGATCCAGCCATACATCCGCAACCCTTCCATCCATCGTGACTAGGCCGAGCATGACCATTCATCGCATCCCTACCCTCCTCGGTTCCGTCGCCCTGTTCAGCGCCCTGGCGTTGGCGTCCTACTCGGGGGGGTCACCCCAGGACCAATTCCTGAAGGACAGCGACCTCAAGAGGTTGGCTCAGTCTCTCGCCGACTACATCGAGGCTCGCGTTGAGGAGAAGGGCGTGAGTGATGCCACGGGCGATGTAGCCAGTAACATGGAGAAGTTGGAGCGCAAGTTGGCCAAGACCGCAGCGCAAGGCGACATACTCGCTTCTCCCGGTGACCTGGGTCGCGCGGTCTGGCTCTCGTACGACTACGGGCGCAATAGACCGAAGAAGGGCAAGGTGGCGGACCGCAAGTTCGTGGGTTCGGTGTTCTCCAAGGATAATCCCCTCCTCTACGCGGTCTGGGCTCCGTCGAAGTACTCCGCATCGTCTGGCCCCTACCCCCTGATCATCACCATCCCTGATGAGGGGATTCGTCCTGCGGACCACCTCCGCGATCAGTGGACAGAGGGGGGCGTGCAGGATGGAGCCATCCTCGCCTCTCCGGTCATGCCCGAGGATGCATCGGCCTGGGCCGGGCGCGATGGAATCGGTCGAGTCATCGTCTTGATGCGTGCCATCTATGAGGAGTATGGCGTGGACTTCAACCGTATCTATCTGGCCGGCCATGGTTTGGGCGTTACGACCGCTCTGGGCATTGCCGAGAAATTCCCCGATCGCTTCGCTGGCGTAATCGGACGCGGTGGAGATGCCGGTGAAGTCTCCCCCAGCAACTTTCGAAACCTGGCCACCTACTTTGCTGGAGGCGGTTCGCAGGTCACAAAATTCGAGGAAGAGATCCTGCGCCTGGGGTATAGCAACTGCACGGTCCAGGCGGGGGGCGGGACGGCCGACATCTGGAACTGGATAGGGACCGTCAAGAGGGATTCCTATCCCTCCCAGGTGACCCTGATTCCCGGTTCCCCGTTCCCCAAGCGCGCCTACTGGTTGGAAGTTCCGCCCTCCGAGGGCGGAAGCAGTCGCATCCATGCACAGGTGGACCGGCAGACGAATACCGTCACCGTCGAGGGTTCCGGAATGACGGAGTTCACCCTGCACTTCAATGACCTGCTCCTGGATATGAGCAAGCCCATAGTCGTTGTTGCCAATGGGCAGAGACATGAGGATCTGATCCCGCGTAGCCGTGCCGTTCTCTTGGCAAGCCTCTTCAGTGGTGCCTGCGACCCGGGCCGCGTATTTGTCAACGCGAAGTCCTACCACCTTACGCATCTGGCCGACGATTCCGAGGACGAGGGCAAGTAGGGCTATCGTGGGCGACCACGAGGTCGACGGCGCTGCTGTCCCAGGGACGGAGTTGTCTCAAGGCGGCTCTGTGCCCGGCCAAGCCGGGAGGGTGTCGGCTGGCACAGGTGTCGTCCTGGGTGCCGTCTTCTGCGCCGGAGCCGGGACCATGGTCGTGGAGCTGGCCGCGGTGCGCCTACTGGCCCCATGGTTTGGTGCCTCGACCGGGGTGTGGACGAACGTTATCGGCGTCATTCTGCTGGCCTTGGCCGTGGGCTACGTGTGCGGGGCACGGTTGAGCATGTCCGGGTCTCCCGACCGTCGCTTGGGGTTTGCCCTGGTGGCCGGGTGTCTGCTGACGGCTGTCCTGCCCCTGGTGGCCGGGTGGGTCGCTGGGACCTTCATGCCGGCCGGGTTGGCCCTGGATGAGGCGGCAGGGCTCATGCTGTGGGGCAGCCTCGCCAGCTCTCTGGTGCTCTTTGCTCCCGTGGCCGCCCTCCTGGGGTGTGGCTGTCCATTGGCTGTCGAGGCTCTGCAGGTGGGGAGCGGGGGCCACGCGGGGACGGCTGGCGGGCGCGTGCTTGGCATGTCCACACTGGGGAGCCTTGTGGGCACCTTTGGAACCACCCATTGGCTCCTGCCCAGTTGTGGATTGAAGGGGACGTTTCATGTTGCTGCAGCGTGCCTGGGCCTGGCTGGTGTCGTGCTTCTCCTTCGCACGCGCACGCCACGGGCAAGCACGGTGATGCTTGTCCTTGTTGCTCTGGGTGCTGCCAGCACCCTCATGCCGGAATCCGGCAGCTTGGCCCCCGGTTCAGGCTGGGAGGTACTGGACCAGCGGCAGTCCGAGTACCAGCGCCTCGCTGTCTTACAGGACGTCGATGGAGGCCAGCGTAGGTTGGTCGCCAACGAGGCCCTCGACTCTTTCCAATCTGTCTGGAGCGCCCAGACCGGGCTCCTGGGTGGAGGTCAGTACTACGACTACTTCGCACTTCCCGCCTGGTGGGCTGAGCCCCAGGAGCGCTGGGACGTACTCATCCTGGGCATGGGAGCTGGAACGGCCGTGCGCGTTCTGGAGGGCGCGCTGCCCAATGGTGTCGAACTCTGCTCCATCGGCGTTGAGATCGATCCAGTGGTTGTCGAGTTGGGAGAGCTTTATTTTGAACTCCAAACAGATGGTCCCGGGCGCAGGGTCCTTGCGGGGCTGGATGCGCGTGCTGCTCTGCTGGGAGTGGAGTCGCCGCAGGACCTGGTGATCGTGGACTGCTATGCCAACAACATGGAGATCCCACCCCATCTGTGTAGCGTGGAGTTCTTCGGCGAGGCGCTTGGTGTTCTGGGCACCGGCGGCTTCTTGATGGTGAATGCGGCCGGGTTCGGATTCGACGACCCCGTTGTTGATGCTCTGGGTCGAACACTGGCGCAGGCTTCCGGCGCAGAGGTTCTGGCCTTGCGGGTCCCCTTCTCCAGGAACTGTGTTTTGGTTGCGCGGGTTGGGCTTCCGGTTCCACGCCCCGGGGCGCTCGGTTGGGACATCGGTGGCGCGGTCGGCAGAGCCCTTCTTCCGGCACTTGAGATACCTTCGGCCTGGAAGTTGGTTGAGCCTCCTCCCGGTGACATGCGAGCCCCGGGGGCGCAGGTGTTGACCGACGATCGCAACGCCATGGATCGACTGCAGAGGGCCTCCTTACGCGCGGGGCGTCAACGTTGGGTCGTGGGCGCATGATGGTCCTGCCACTTGTGACGTCCGTGGCCCTGGCTCTACTGGGTCCCGCTGGTGGCCGTGGCGACAGCCAGGATGTCGCTGCCCTTCGCGACCAGGGCCTCTACGCGCTGGCCCTCAAGCAGGCTCAAGCCCTCGACGATCCCACCGAGCGCTCCAGGGAGATGCTCGAGGTGCTCTACCACGCGGGGGACCTCGCGGGTGCACTGGGTGCCGGCTTGACCGGACTGGAGGTCGCCCCCGACGATCGTCTGCTTCTGTGGCGCAGTGCACGTTTGGCGACAGATCTGGCTGCGGCTTCGGCCGCCCTTGACCTGGCTCGGCGCCTCGCTAGGGAGGTCGAGTTGTTGGCTTCGCAGCCAGGGGTTGAGGCCAGCACCAGCCAGTGGTGGCTGGACACATCGGCGGTCATGTTGGAAGAGGCGCTGCAACTGGGAGAGCTGCGCGAACAGCAGGCTGGGGCCAGGGGGCGCGCTCGCTGGGGTGCACTCCTGGGGTTGGTGTTACTGGGCGCCCTGGCCACTTGGGCTACGCAATGCAGCGGGCCCGCCCAGCAAGGTGGACGGGCCCGCGTTTAGCACCCGGGCGCAAGCCGCGGGGCCGGTCGAGTCGTGACGAATCCTAGAGCAGGTCCAGGATCCCCGTGCCGCCGCCCGTAAGCGTGACGGTGTTGGCGCGGTAGTTGATGTTGGCAGAGATCTTGGTGTTCCAAGGAAGCTCTTCTTTGTCACAGACGATTCCGAGTGCCGCGGCGGCAAAGCCACGGGCAGAGTCGGTCACGCTTTGATTGCCGAGCAACTCGACCAAGGGGTCAATGGAGCGACTGTCGCCAATGGCGCCGAGGGCCGTCGAAATGGCCGCTTGTGTGGCCAGACCGGTGGCGGTCTCAAGCATTGCGATCAGGTCAGGGACAAGCTCCTTGTCGCCCAAGAGGCCGAGTGCGATGGCCGCTTGCTTGAGCAGGTCGGGCTTGTACTTCGACTCCCGGATGATCTCCTGGATGGGCGCGATGGCACTGCGGTCCTCAATGAGACCAAGGGCCACGGCGCAGTAGCCGCGAGATTCATCCGTCGTGAAGTAATCCATCTTCTCCATGCAGATGTCCATGCCCTCGATGTCTCGGCGGATGCCGATTCCGATCAGGTAGGCACCGATCTCCGCGGGACGCTTGCAGTCGGCCGCAGCGGCTCGAAGAGCTTTGCTGGCAGACTCACTCATGGTCTCGTTGTTGTCCAACAGTTGCCGTCCCATGACGCCAAGAGCCAGGCCCGCCCAAGGCTTGAGCATCGTCTTTCCCTTGGAGAGTTGCCGCAGGAGCTCCTTGCGGGCGACTTCGCCACCTGCAAGTGCGTTCTCACCTTCGCCGGGAGTTCCACCGGATTGGCCCAGCGAAATCATGGCGAAACGGCGGCTTTGGGGGTCGCCTTCCTTGAGAATGCGAATGAGCTCTTCGCGGATGCGGTTGTTGAGACCATCACGGCCGTCGTCCTCGGCAGTACCGATCTGCCCCAGCGCCAGCGTGGCGCTCATGACAATCTCGCGGTTCTCATCGCTGTGGCGGCCCACGCTTTCAATCAGCAGGCTGGCGACCTTCTCCCTGTACTCCGGAGCGGCTCCGGGAAGGAGTCGGACCATGGCATTGGGGGCGTGAGAGCGAACGAACCAGTGGCGGGTTGTCCCGTTGGCGCGTTCATTGGCGGGGTTGTAGTAGTCCAGCAGGAAGTCGAGTTGACGCTCGCGACTGAGGACGTGCTTGCGGTTCGAGCCAGCCTCCTCTTCACCTTCCAGGGCTGCATCCGGGTTGGACTCCAGGGGGGTCAACCCGAGGGCGGTCATGGCCGCAACCTTGATGTCACGCCGTGAGAAGTGGGGTGAGGCGAGCAGGTCCACCAGGGTCTCAGCGATGTCCTGGCGCAGCTCGTTGTTGCTGGTTCTGTAGGCCAGGAGCCCCAGGCCGTAGCATGCATAGGCGCGGCTGCGAACGGGGACTTCAGTCTTGCCGATGAAGCGGCGCGCAGCCGGGTCGTCGGTAGCCAGCTGGAACAGGATTTCGAAAGACTTGTCATTGGCCAGGATGCCAAGGGCGACGGCGGCCGTCTCGGCGACGCCTTGGTTGCCGTCCTTCAGGAACTCCTTGATGATGCCTTCGAATTCGGATTCGTCCGTCCCCGCCACGTCACCGATCTTGGCGAGAGCGATCAACGATGAGTCGAGAATGTCGTTCGCGCGCTCATTCGCCAGAGCGTTCTTGAGCGCGGGCACCACGGTGTTGCGAATGACCTCTTGAGAGGGTCGCAGGCTGTCCTTGGCTTGATCCTTCTGACCGTGGCCCAGGAAGAAGTCATCCGAACCGGTGACGGTTTCACCGCTGTGGATCTTCGACTTGAGGTTCAGGTAGGGCTCGCGGTTGAATCCCCACCAGAAATCCCAGAGGGTCAGGTCGGGACCGCTGGGGCCTCCTGGGGTTGTGGGTGTGGAGGATGTGGCGCCGGGGGCCGGGGGTGGTGCGCCAGGTGTCGCGGGTGCCGGCGTGCCGGGGGCCGCAGGACCGGGGGCCGTCGGGCCGGCGGGCCCGGGCGTCGTGGGGGCGCCGCCGCCGCCGCCGCCGCCGCCACCGGGGGGGACGGTGTCTCCAGGGCCCCGGTAGGTGCCGCCGTGGCCTGTACTGGTGGACTGCAAGCACAGGGCTGCAGCACTGAGGAGGGTTCCGAGAAGGAGAAGTCTCTTCATGGTTCGTTGGTTCTGGTGTTTGCCTTCCAGAGGCGGATGCCTACCGAATCGGCTTTTGTTGGGTACCCACAGGCGCGATCCGCATGGACCGGCGTGGTTGGTTATGCAAGGTTCGTGCCAATGAGGCCCGGGATTGGATCCGGGGTGGAACTGGGCGAAGGAGGGTGATCCTCCCGTTCGTGGGGGCTGAAATACGCTGCTATCATAGGCGCAGGGGGCCCGTTCGTCCAAGTTTGCCGTCCCAGGACTGGGATATACGCCAGTCTTGGCCCGGCGGCATCACTAGTGCCCCCAGTGGCCCGTGTTTCCGGATCGGAACGCTTCTGTGCCTGATCGGGCCAAAAAGAGGGTCTGAACGAGCTTCGCAGGCCTAGAGAGTCCTTTCAACGGCCATCCCTGGCAGGCAGACTCGGGGAGTGAAGTCCTTTGCAGCGTCTCCAGGGGAAGGTCTGGCCTCCATGGGTGTACGGCTGGCGGGCCTGGCGCGGGCCTACGGACGCCCCCTGCAGGGGCCCGATGATGAACCTCTGGCGGGTCTCGAGCTTCTGGAGGCCTTGGCTGATCGAAGGGGCCTGGACGTTCTTGCGTGGATCCCGCCGGGACGCGAACCGATCGTGGGGGGGCGGGGCTGCAGCCTGCGGGCGTTTGTCCATTCCATCGAGTGGCGAGTTCTTGCTGGACTCTCGGCGGGGAGCTGCGTGGATCTTCGGTCGAACCTCCACCCATCCTCCGGGAGGATGCGTGGATTTGCGGGACACGGGTTCATGGCGCAGCCCCTCAACGATTCCGATGGCACTCTGGTGGGCCTCTCAAGCGAACCGGTCCAGGGCTCGCCAGCCCTGTGGTTGCAGCTGGCGGAGTGGGTCTCCCTCAGTTTTATGGCCGAGGAGGAGCAGCACAGGGCGAATGTGGAGGAGAGGGAACGCAGGTTGGGTCGACAGACCGCTGCGCTCAACCACGACCTGCGGAACCACCTGAATCTGGCCAGCATGCAGTTGGAGCGCTTGCAGGCAGAGGGTCTGCCGGCCAGTGCTGGCAGCTTTGGAGTACAGGATGGGGGAGGTGTGAGTCTGGCGGACCTGTCGCGTTCGCTGGGTAATGCCCGTGATCTCTGCGCACGTTCTGTTGTCGGGCAAGGCACTCTCGAACGCCAGCGGATTGCATTGCGACCCCGGCTCTTGGCGCAGGGACGGGCGGCGCGGGAGCTCTCTGCTTGTGGCGGGAGCATGCGCGTTCTCGTGCGGTGCCCCGAGGACCTCGTTGTCAGGGGGCATCCCAGTCACCTGGACCGACTCATCAAGAACCTCGTGCTGAATGCCATCGAAGCGTCACCATCCGGTAGCGAGGTGCGGTTGAGTGCCCGTCTTGTGGACGGGGTCGTTCAGCTCGAGGTTGCCGATGCTGGCCGCGGCATGGATGCCGCCAGCTTGGCGGATTGGATGACGGCCGGTCAGAGTGGGGGTGGCGGGACCGGCTACGGGAGCGCCAGCATGCAGGAATGCCTCAGCGGGTTGGGGGCGGACATAGAGGTGGCCTCCACTCCAGGCGCTGGCACACGGGTGTCTGTGCGCCTTGCGGCGGTGCTTGGCAGCCAGGCCCCGCTGGTGCTGCTGGTCGAGTCCCCTGTCGGACTTGGGGAGAGGCGCAGGGCCCTACTCGCGGAGGAGGGGCTTGCGGTGGTCGAGGCGGGGTCCGTGGAAGAGGCTCGGACCTGGCTGGGTGATCCCTCATTGGAGCGCGTCCTCATTCCCCGTGGCCTCAAGGACCCAGGACTTCAGAGCTTTCTCGAGGCCGCCCAGAGGGCGGGCGTGGAGGTCCAACTGCTGGGCGTCCTGGGCCCAGCCCGCGCACTTGAGCGCAAGGTCTGAGGTGCAGGGCCGCCTAGCCTCTGGGTAGGAGGCTCGAGCGCAGGAACTCTCTGTTCAAGCGGGCGATATGAGTGACCTGGATCGCCTTGGGGCAGGCGGCTGCGCACTCGAAGTGATTGGTGCAGTTCCCGAAGCCCTCGGCGTCCATGGCCTCGACCATGGACCTGGCGCGCGCATCCCGCTCCGGAGCTCCCTGTGGCAACAAGGAGAGCTGAGAGACCTTGGCCGCCACAAACAGCATGGCAGAGGCGTTGGGGCAGGCGGCCACGCAAGCACCACACCCGATGCATGCCGCAGCGTCGAAAGCTTCTTCGGCAGCTGGCTTGGGGACGGGGACGGCGTGGGCGTCAGGGGCTGAGCCCGTGTTGACGGAGACGTAGCCCCCGGCCTGTTGGATGCGATCGAAGGCCCCCCGGTCGATGACAAGGTCCCTGAGGACAGGGAAGCCCTTGGCCCGGAAGGGTTCGACATAGATCGTGTCGCCGTCATTGAACGTGCGCATGTGGAGTTGGCACGTGGTTGTCTCCTGCTCCGGGCCGTGCGGCTTGCCATTGATCACGAGCGAACACATGCCACAGATCCCCTCGCGGCAATCATGGTCGAAGGCGATGGGCTCAAGGCCGCCAGCCATGCGCTGCTCATTGAGGCAGTCGAGCATCTCGAGAAATGACGTATCGGGGCTGACAGTCACCTCGGTCGTCACGAAGTCGCCGACCTGGTCCGGGCCTGGCTGACACCAGACGTGCACGGTAAGAGTGAGCTCGCTACTTGCTGAGGCGCTCATTTGTAGCTCCGGGTGCTGAGGTGAACCGACTCGAATGCAAGCTCTTCAGTGTGGCGCTTCGCAGGTGCGCCCTCGCAGTGTTCCCAAGCGGTGACGTGGCAGAAGTCCTCATCGTTTCGCTGGGCCTCGTTCTCATCCGTCTGATGTTCTTCGCGGAAGTGGCCCCCGCAGGACTCCTCGCGCTGCAGTGCATCGCTCACCATCAGTTCACTGAATTCCATGAAGTCCGCCACGCGTCCGGCGTGCTCCAGGTTCTGGTTGAGAGACCGGGCGTCACCAAGAACGCGTACGTCCTGCCAGAAGGCGTCGCGCAGGGAGCGGATGGAGGAGACCGCCGCCTCGAGGTCCGCCCGGTTTCTGGACATGCCGCACTGATTCCAGCAGATGAGGCCCAGCTCGC
>PBIX01000092.1 GCA_002720975.1 Planctomycetota bacterium
GAGACCCTCGAGACCGTCGCGCTCGTCTTGCGCGAGTACTTCGGCCCCGCCCTGATCGGCCACGATGCCCAGGACCTGGAGGGTGCTCACACACTCATGGGCCGGGCCATAGCCAACGGCTTCTCAAGCGGAATGCCGATCGCACGGGCAGGAATCGACCTCGCACTCCACGACCTGGCCGGCAAGCAAGCAGGAAAGTCGGTCGCAGCACTCTGGGGGCGAGAGCCCGGTGGCCCGCTACGCCTGAGCTGGACCGTGAACCCGCGCTCCCTCGACGACACCGAGGAGTTGGTCGCCGAGGGCCGGCGCCGCGGCTACCGTGACTTCAACATCAAGGTCGCACCTGACCCCGTGTTCGATGTCGAGCTAGCGAGGCAGGTGCGCGAGCTGGCCCCGGACGCCTTCCTGTGGGCCGATGCGAACGGCGGCTACCCGCCGGAGACGGCCCTGGCCGTGGCCCCGAAGTTGGTCGAGGTCGGCGTCGATGTGCTTGAGGCACCCTGTAAGCCCAACCAGATTGCCGGCTACCAGAGGCTCAGGAAGCAGGGTGCTCTTCCGATCCTCATGGACGAGGGCATCGTCTCGCCCGTGGAACTGCGCGAGTTCATCCGCCTCGGCATGCTCGACGGCGTGGCGATGAAGCCCGCGCGCTGTGGCGGCCTGCTGTCCGCGCGGCAACAGATCGAACTCCTGGAACGGGAAGGGTTGATGTGGCTCGGCAGCGGCCTGACCGACCCCGACCTGTCCCTGGCCGCCACGCTGTTGCTCTACGGCGCCTACGATCTACAACGCCCGGCGGCGCTCAACGGATCACAGTTCCTGACCGCCAGCCTGCTCAAGCAGCCGCTGGAGGTCGAGGAGGGTGCACTGACCCCACCGAGTGGCCCGGGACTCGGAGTCGAGATCGACGAGGAGAAACTGCGGGCCATGGTGCGCGACAGCCTGGAGCCCACCCCCGGCGTCGCCGTTGCCATGGGCGGCCTGACCGGAGCGTTGACCTGGGACGAGAGCGCCCCTGGATCGGTAGCCCTGCGCCTCGGCGATCAGGACCTGTGGCGCCTGCACCACGACCCCTCCCAGGCCTACAGCTATTTTCACCCTCTGGCCTTGCCCGGGACCCCCTCCCTCACGGTCGACGCTCCCGCGGACCACGTCCACCACCACGGCCTGTGGTTCTCGTGGAAGTACATCAACGGTGTCAACTACTGGGAGCTCGCCCCGGGCAGCGACCACCCCGCCGGCAGGACCACCTGGCGCGACGTCCGGACCGAGCTCCGCGACGATCACTCCGCGCGGATCGAGATGGACCTGCACTACAGCTCCCCTGAGGGCGAGCGCATGCTGGCCGAGAGGCGCGAGGTCGAGGTCTCTTCTCCGGCCGCCGATGGCGGCTACTTCCTCGACTGGACGAGCCACTTCACCGCCTTGGCGGAGACCGTGAAGCTCGACCGCACCCCCCTACCTCACGAACCGGGAGGTCAGGTCTTTGGTGGCTACGCGGGGCTCTCGCTGCGGCTGGCACAACTCAAGGAGCGTGACGCAGCCTCCACTGAGGGGCCGGTGGCCTTTAGCGACCAGCAACGCTTCCGCGGACGCTCCTCCGCCTTCGACTACAGCGGCAAGCTCGGTGGCCGAACGGTCGGCGTCGCCGTGCTCGACCACGAGCACAACCTCCACTCACCCACCCCCTGGTACGCAATCCAGAGTGGTAACATGAGCTTCTTCAGCCCAGCGGTGATCTGCTACACGCCATACAAGATGCACCGTGGTGACGGCTTCACGCTGCGCTACCGCATCCTCGTTCATCCCGGCCGCTGGGATGCCAGACAACTCCAACGGGAACTCGACAAGCGATGACCACTGCCCCCCTCTCTCGCCGCTCCGCCCTCAAGCTCGGTAGTGCATTTGCGGCACCCCTCATCCTGCCCGGCGGCCTACGTACACTGGCTGGTAGCAACGAGGCCATCCGTATCGGGTGTATCGGAACAGGACGCATGGGCCGGGGTGACATGTTCGCCCTGCTCGATCGAGGTCTGGACCCCACGGTCAACGCTCGCATCGTCGCCGTCTGCGACCCTGATCTCCAGCGTGCAGAGCACGCCAAGCGCGATGTCGAGGAGCGCTACGCCAAGAAGCTCCCGGAGGGACCGGCCTCCACGATCGACGTCTACGCCGACTTCCGCGATCTCCTAGCGCGCCCCGACATCGACGCCGTCTCCATCTCGACCCCGGATTTCTGGCATGCCGGGCACGGGGTCGCCGCGGCCAAGGCCAAGAAGGACATCTACATCCAAAAGCCGATCACGCTGACCATCGGTGAGGGCCAGGCGCTCGTGAAGGCCGTGCGCGAGAATGGAGTGATCCTTCAGACCGGCTCGCAGCAGCGCTCCTCGAAGAATTTCTGGCAGGCATGCGAGCTGGTGCGAAACGGCCGCATCGGCAAGCTCCAGAGGGTCGAGGTGTGGCTGCCACCCGACCACGGCAGGGCCACGGTCACCGACGTACGGGTACCAGAGCACTTCGACTACGACCTGTGGATGGGCCCGAGCACGGAGCGCCCCTACGCCGAGCTTGGCGTACACCCCCAGAAGGGCTACGGCAGGCCGGGTTGGCTCCAACGCCACGGCTACACCCGTGGCATGATCACGGGCTGGGGTGCGCACATGAACGACATCGCGCAATGGGGCCACGGTGGCGACACCGACTCCGGCCTCACCGAGATCGAAGCTCAGGCCTTCTTCCCGGACCGCGGCCTGTTCGACGTCCACACCTCCTACTTCGCCCGTGGCAAATGGGCCGATGGCGTGCCATTGATCCAGCGCACGGACCCGCAGGCCGGCGTGACCTTCACCGGCAGCGATGGCTGGCTGTTCGTCAAGCGTGGCGGCATCACAGCTGGCCCCTCCTCGATCCTGCAGGAGACCGTCGGTGACGACGAGGACAAGCTCTACGTCAGCGGCGACCACTACCGCAACTTCCTCGAGTGCGTACGCAGTCGTGAGGACCCGATCTGCCCGGTCGAGGTCGGCCACCGCTCGAACAGCCTCTGTGTCATCACCCACATCTCCATGCTGCTCCAGCGCAAGCTGAAGTGGGACCCGGCCAGCGAGACCTTCCCCGGTGATGACGAGGCCAATGCCATGCTCGACTTCGAACGCCGGGCGGGATGGGAGCTTTGAGGCGCGCCTGGATGACGCTGCTCCTGGTGGCGGTCGCCTGCTCATCCCCACCCAAGGACGAATTCCACACGAGAGTCAATCGAGACGACGAGGCCGGCAGCCTGCGCTTCGAGGTCGATGGCCGAGAGGTCTTCACCTACCAGTACGGCGACGAGTGGGCGATCCCCCACATCTGGCCGCTGCGCAGCCCCTCGGGCCGCTCACTCCTCGTTCAGAAGACCGAGCCCTTCCCCCACCACCGCTCGCTGTGGATCGTCGACCGTGTCCAGCTGGAGGACGGTCCGGTGACCGACTTCTATCACGAGTGGTCCAACCTGCGTGACAAGGAGCAGCCCGGGCTGGGACACCATAGCTTCATCCGCCACGAAAGATTCAGCGGGCTGCGCTCCCACGAGCGCGGCGCGGTGGCCACGGCGGAGCTCACCTGGGTCGTCCAGGACGAGACCCCGGTTCTCGACCAGAGCCTGCGCTTCGAGCTCGAGGACCTCGGCAATCACGAATCCATGCTCCACCTGAGCTGGGAACTCCGCGCCACCTATGGGCCGGTCAGGATCCTGAGCGACTGGGTTCACTACGCATGGCCCTACCTGCGCATGGACCCGGCCTTCAGCGGCGAGCAGGGTGGCACCATCACCGACGACCAGGGCCGCAGAGGCCAGAAGGCCACCAACGAGAAGTACGCCCGGTGGATCGACTACTCCAACACGGTCGACGGTGTCACCGAGGGCGTCGCGGTCTTCCTGCCCGACGATGGCCAGCCCCGCAAGTGGTTGACACGTGAGTACGGCACATTCGGTCCGCGCCGGCCAGACGCGTGGAGCGGCACGAAGTTCACCCTCGGACGCGGCGAGACACTCAGCGGCAGGGTGACCCTCCTGATCCACCACGGCGATGTCGAGAGCGGGCGCGTCGCGGAGCGCTACCGGTCCTTCACGGCCCTGCCCTGAGCAGCGCTGGACCGGGCCCCGGTCGCCATGAGCGAGGTGCGAGACAGGACTCGAGCCTCACAACGCCCCTGCTACGCATCAAGAAGAAGAAGAGGGAGCACAACCGGTTCTCAAACAAATGGATTGGGCCGTGCGGCGTCTTGGTGAACAATGGGCATGCCATGACGCGTACTGCGGAATTCAGGATGAAATGGGCCGTTGCCACGATCGCCTCGAGCGCCTTGTGTTTGGGGATCTCGCTGTATCCGAAATCGGAGAGGCGTTGGTTCATCGACGAAGACTATCTCTACGAACACGGGAACGCGTTGAGCACGGAGTACCTGAAGGAGCACGCGCCGGAGTTCGCGCAGCAGCTTGAAGCGTTGCTGCCTTGGGTTCTGCGAATCGAAGTTCAGCACTCGCCCACCGACGAGGCCTACAGTTCGAATCATGGTACGGGGATCCTCCTTGGAGGCGGGCAGGTGCTGACCGCCGGGCACGTGCTGACCGAGAACGTCACGGGCGACGTCTCGAAGATCCTCCTCACGCGATCTGATGGGCGCGTGTTGCACGCCGAGGTGGATCGCCAGGGAGAGAAGGACTGGGCGCTCCTGCGCATCCTATTGGAGGAGGGCGCGGCAGCGCTCCCGAGCTCGCCCATCGAGTTGGGAAGCGCGACGGAGGGAGAGAAAGCCATCTTCTTCGGTTATCCCGCCATGGTTGGCCTGAGCGAGGAAGGGGAGGTGCTGCCCTTTCGCAAGGGTGATTCCCAGGCAGGGTCACCGGCCAGCACCCTCTCTCCAATGTTGATTGTGAGTTCCGTGCTGGACCCACAGGCCATGACACTCGATCCCATTGCCGGCTTTCCTCCGGTGGGAGGCATGAGTGGAGGCCCCATCCTCAACTCCAGGGGGCAAGTCATCGGTGTCCAGGTGGCCGTATCCAAAACCACCGACAACGCAACGGGACGCACGCTCCACTACCGCATCAACGCCGTGCCTGCCAACGCAGTGGAGCGTTGATCCTCACACAACAGGAGCCCGGCCCTGGAGAGCCGGAGAGGCACACCGGCGCCATCACCTCCCGATAATCGACGCCATCTCGTACACGAAGGTCAGCCCTTCGTTGTCCATCGTGAATGTGCCGCGATCGATGGATCCGACCGTCTTGCCAGCGCCTTCCCACTGCATGCGCAACACGGACCCCTCCCGGGTGTAGGTTGCGTTGACCTCACGCGTGACCTCTTGGCCCGAAGGCACCACGAAGATCACCTTGCTACTACACGCCCCGTCGG
The DNA here is from genome assembly GCA_002720975.1 of Planctomycetota bacterium. Lineage (GTDB taxonomy): Bacteria > Planctomycetota > UBA1135 > UBA1135. The sequence continues at coordinate 5,400 of PBIX01000092.1, forward strand.
CGTCGATCGTGAAGGCGCCCGAGCGCACCTGGAGCGATACGCCATCGTGGGATACGGTCGCCGGGACCGTTGATCCGTTGACTGCGATCAGAGTGTAGATCCCTGCGAGATCACCGTTGCGGGCAACCGGAGCGTTGCTACAGCATCCGGCCAGAGCGAACCCAACGGCCGTGAGTAGACATGTTCGGAGAATGGTGAGTTTTTTAATGAGATCCTCTCTTTACGATCGGGGTTTATTGGACTGCTCAGTCAAGCCCTGTAGTCGGGACGATGGGAGCCTGAGTCAGTGCTCGAAGTGTGCACCAAAGGAAGAAGGTGAGCGCGCCCACGACAGGAGCGAACTCCCACAGTCCGTAGATAGGCTCGTCGCCGAGGAGCGGTGGTCCGACCAGGATGTAGAGGTTGAGTGCTTGCCCGATGAGCATCACAATCGCAACGCGCGTCAACACGGTTCCGCTACGCCGCGCCGCCTTTGGCATCAGCACGAAGAACGGCACCGCCCAGTTGAGCGTCACGTTGACCCAAGTCAGCACTTGCCAACTGCCTTGGTGTCGGAGCGCATAGTACGGCGTCTCCTCGGGCATGTTGGTGTACCAGATGAGCATGTACTGGCAGAACCAGATGTAGCCCCAGAACAACGCAAAGCCGATGCAGATCTTTCCGATGTCGTCGAGATGGTCGGCGGTGACGGTCTTGCGCATCGCCCCACGGTCGCGCAGATACACGACCAGCAGCATGCAAATGGCCAGCCCCGACATCCCAGCACTTGAGAGGGTGACCAAACCAAAGATCGTGCTAAACCAGTGCGGCTCAAGAGACTGAATCCAGTCGATACTCGCTAGGGAAAAGGTGATCGCGAAGATCGGGAGGAAGAGCGCCGCGTAACGGAATCGGGATCTCGCCAGAACGGCGTCGTCACCGTGGTCCTGCCGCCTGGATACACTCACCATCCCGCGCGTCAGCCAGATCCAGAGCAGGAAGAACACAACGAGACGAAGGAAAAAGAACCCCCCATTCAGGTATGAGGCCTTGCCCTTGAGCAGTGGGTCCGCTTCGACCACGGCGGCGTGACTCCATTCATAGATCGTACTCACACCCCCCATGAGCAAGAGCCCGAACATGAAGGCATAGGGAAGACTTGCGGTCATGGCTTCCGGTATCCGGCGCAAGGCCGTTGCCCAGCGTGCGGATGACAGGGTCAGTGCGCAGAGGAACAAGCCACCGGCCAGCCCCATCTCCACGAAGTATATGAAGGCCATCAGGTAGCCTGACCAAGCGCGCAGCGGGTCGACGAAGAGCCCAATCACGAAGATGAACGCTCCGAGGATTGAAGCGGTCGCGAGACCTCGCATGCGAACGGGCGAGGGTTGGAACATCTTGAAGGTTGTGCTCATCGGCTCACTTCCCTTGCAACGCGCGAACGTGCTCGATCACTTGCCAGCGCTCTCCTGGATTCATCTGGGCTGCGTAGGAAGCCATGTTTCCCTGACCGTAGGTCAGGATGTGGAACATCTCCCCGTCGGGCATGTCCATGGCTCGCGACGCGAGCAACGAGGGCGGTGGCAACATACCGCGCTGCACGACCGAACCTAGCCCCTTGCCAGCAGGGTCGTGACAGACTGTGCAGTAGATCGCGTACAGCTCGGCACCTCGCTCCCTTGCGTTGGTGTCCTGCTCGGTGAATGGGCTCTTGAGCTCCAGTCCGGCACGCTGCGCTTCGTCAGCGCCAGGGCCAAACTCGGGAAACCAGCTGCCTCGAATGACCGTACCCTCGACCAACGGCTGCTGAGTGCGACCACCGGGCAGCGCGAGGTTCCTTGCAAAGGGCTCACCCGCCTTCGAATAGACCATCTCGGTGAAGATCTCGCGGTTCCTCTGGGTGAAATCGATCCCCACCAGCTGGTCGATGAGAAGCACGATCACGGCCGCGATAGCCGCCGTTATGAAGTGGCCTTGGAATCTAGCGTTCACGACATGTCTCCATATTCCTGCCGAATCTCATCGGCGCCGTGTTCGTGTAGAAGTTGTTCGAGCTCCGAGTCCGTGAACCGGGCGTCCCGTTGTTCGAGTATCAAGGCGTGACGGTGATCCGTGGTCACCTCGAGCCCGGGAGCCGTCTTCTTGCCAGGCCAGAGGAATGAACGCACAAAGAGCGCGAAGGCCGTCGATAGGCCCGCAAACAAGATTGTCAGCTCGAATGCGACGGGTACGAACGCGGGATACGAATCCCAGGGCTTGCCACCTACATCGATCGGGAAGTTCTCGGCGGTCGACCAGTACTGGAACCAGAGTCCAAGCGATAGTCCGGCGGCTCCACCGAAGAGGGTGACCCAAGGGAGCCGCGAGGGTCGGATTCCAAGAGCGTCGTCCAGACCATGAACCGGAAAAGGGGACACCACATCGACGATGGGGATCCCTCTCTCACGGCAGACCCCCACCGCACTGAGAAGCTCGTGTTCGTCCTCGAAGAACCCGATGTAGCAGTGATGCTTCATGCTGCCTCTCCGTGGTCTACGCTCTGCTTCCTCTCGCGCTTCGGCAAGACGGTCTTGATCTCGGACATCGCGATCATCGGAAGGAAGCGACAGAACAGCAGGAACAGCGTGAAGAACAGCCCGAATCCGAAGATCAGAGATCCGAACTCGATCAGAGTTGGGACGTAGTCAGACCAGCTCGATGGCAGGAAGTCCCTGTGCAGCGAGGTCACGATAATCACGAAGCGTTCGAACCACATGCCGATGTTGACCACGATCGACAAGACGAAGATCGCGGGTAAGGAGTGGCGGATCTTCCGTATCCAGAGCAACTGCGGCGCGATCACGTTGCAGGACACCATGATCCAATACGACCAGGCCATCGGTCCGAACATCCGGTTGAGGAACACAAACTGCTCGTATTTGCTCCCCGAGTACCAGGCGGTGAATGCCTCAGTGAGGTAGGCAAGCGCCACGATACTGCCCGTGAACACCAGCACTTTGCACATCGCATGGATGTGCTTCATCGTGATGTAGTTCTCGAATCGCATGACCTTTCGAGCAACGATCATCAGCGTCAGCACCATCGCGAAGCCCGAGAACACCGCACCGATCACGAAGTACGGAGGAAAGACCGTCGTGTGCCAGCCCGGGATCACCGCAGTGGCGAAGTCCATGCTCACAACGCTGTGCACCGACACGACCAGGGGCGTGGCGAGCGCAGCCAGAAGAACGCAGGCCGTCTCGTAGCGCGACCAGGTCCTGGCCGTCCCCCTCCACCCGAGGCTGAAGAAGTTGAAGATCTTCTTCTTAAGGCCAGTGGCCCTATCCCGAATCGTCGCGAGGTCGGGAACCATCCCGATGTACCAGAAGACGAGCGAGATCGTGAAGTAGGTTCCGATCGCGAAGACGTCCCACAAGAGCGCCGACCGAAAGTTCACCCAGAGTGGACCTCGGGTGTTCGGGTATGGAAAGACCCAGTAGCACAACCACGGTCGCCCCATGTGGATGAGCGGATAGATGCCCGCACAACACACCGCGAAAATGGTCATCGCCTCTGCCGAGCGGTTGATCGACGTGCGCCACTTCTGACGGAAAAGAAGCAGGACGGCGGAGATCAGGGTTCCTGCGTGGCCGATGCCGACCCAGAACACGAAGTTCGTGATGTCGAACCCCCAACCGACGGTACGGTTGAGTCCCCAGGTTCCGATTCCTGTCTTGATCTGATAGGCGACCGCTGCTCCGCCCAAGGCCAAAGTCGACAGAGCCAGCAAGAAGCCCACGTACCAGAGCCGGGTGGGCTTCCCCTCGAGCGGGCGACACACATCGCGTGTCACATCAGCCGGCGTCTTATCGCCAGTGATCAGAGGTTCTTCCACGATTGACTCAACCATGATCTTCCTCTGAATCGGAGTGCTCGAGTTCTTCCACGTTTCTGACGCGAGCGAGGTAGCTCACGCTCGGCTGCACGTTGAGTTCAGTCAGTACGCCGTAGGCGCGCTGCTTGGCCGAGAGCTTCGACACCGCACTCTCCGGGTCGTTCATATCGCCAAACACGATCGCTTGAGTTGGGCAGGACTGCTGGCAGGCGACCTTGATATCACCGTCCGCCATCGGCACACCCAGCCTCGCAGCTTCCGACTTGGCCTCCTGGATGCGTTGAGCACAGAAGGTGCACTTCTCCATGACTCCGCGTGTCCGCACGGTGACATCCGGATTCAGTTGCTGGTTCTGCAGGCGGTCCTCTCGCGGGTAGTCGAACCAGTTGAAGCGGCGTGCCTTGTAGGGACAGGTGTTGGCGCAGTAACGCGTGCCGACGCACCGATTGTAGACCTGCTGGTTCAGTCCCTCGGACGAGTGCACCGTGGCCAACACGGGACAAACGGCCTCGCAGGGAGCATTGTCGCACTGCTGGCAAAACATCGGTTGGTAGGCCGCGGTGACCTTGTCGCCCGTACCTGACAGATAGCGATCGATGCGCATCCAGTGCATCTCGCGGTGACGCGACACTTCGTCACGCCCGACCACCGGTACGTTGTTTTCGGCCTGACAACCCACCGTGCATGCGGAGCAACCGATACACGCCGAGAGATCAACCGCCATACCCCAGTGATGGTGTGTCTTGCCATGGTCATCGGGCCACAAGTCGGCATCGGGCACGTGGGGCCGATGAATCGCATGCTCCGGGTCATGCGCGTAGGTGGCGAGACTTGTCGTCATGAGCGCGTCTCGTACCTCTCCACCTTTGGGCGCCAGGTGGGCTGGCACCTCGAGCGTATGATGGTCTTGAGTGGCAGCGAGTGTGACGTTACGGCCTACGTGCTCGATGGAGAGGCTCCCGACGTCACCGCGCACCTGTCCGTTTATGAAGCGTTGCAGCTGGGCTACGTTGACGCCGATGGTCTCGCCTGTCCGGATGGTGGGCTCCCCCTCAAGCCAGTCCGGTCCCACTCCAGCGAAGCGATCCGTACCGAGTCTTCCGTAACCGAGCGCGACTGCGACAACGTCATCGTGCTGACCACGCTGGACGACCACCGGTAACTCGAGCGACTCCTGGCCACCCTCGACCGTGATACGAATGACATCCCCCAGCTTAACTCCTAGCTCGCTTGCTCTCGCCTCCGACAGGCAGGCGTAGTTGTCCCATGTGACCTTGGTTACCGGATCAGGAAGCTCTTGCAACCAAGGGTTGTGCGCGTGCTCGCCGGCAAGCATACCGACTTTGGGATACAGCACGAGCCCAAGCCCAGAAGTGGGAGTGTCACTACTCGCGGCGCCAACCGCATCCGCGTTGAACACCGGCTCGGTCGCAGCGCCCTCGAGTTCAACATAACCATCGTGCAACGCCCGCTTGAAGAAGGCGTCGAAGTCATCACCCCCGGGGAACTGACCGTGAACGTTTTCCCGCCAGTGATCTTCCAGTAGAGCGTGCTCGCTGCGTTCGTCACCTGCGAGCCGGGCGAGAATCTCCCTCAGGGTCCGGCCGTTGTGCAGACTCGGCACCGTTGGTTGAGTCAAACTGAATCGACCCACCTCGGGTTCACCATCGTTCCAGGACTCCAGCGCGTGCGCAGTGGGAAGCCGGTACTGAGCCAACGCCGCCGTTTCATCGAGGCCGTCCGAATGTACGACAATGGTCTTCGCGCTCGTGACGACCGAAGCGACTTCGGTCGGCAGATCGTAGGCTGGGTTCGCTCCCGAAATGATGAGCACGTCCACGGCGCCTGAGGCGAGCTCGCGGCCCAACGCTTCCAACTCAGCATCGCTACCCCGGCGTTGTAGTGAAGGCCGCGCTATCGAGAGCGTGGTACCGTAGTTGCCGAGAAGCTCGTTCGCGTAGTTGACGAGAACCTGAACAGCAACGTCGTTGCTGCCGCTGACAACCAGCGAGTGACCTCGCGAGTTCCAGAGCTCCAGGGCGAGGACTTCCAACTGATGTTGAAGCCGGTGTTGCGCAAGTGATCCGGACACGCGCTCGGGGCCGCTGGCGTGATGCTCAAGCGCCTCACAAAGTCCAGAAAGGGCACCCGCCAGCTCCCAGGGCGCCAGCCGCGTTCGCTCGTCAGCAGCGGAACCCGTGACGGACATGCGCGCCTCGAAGTGCAGGTGCCGCGACATGTGCGGGTTCTGTTCGTCGGGTCTTCGCCCCGCGGCCCAGTCGGCGGCAAAGCTGACTGGGGAGATCCAGGTGCCCAGGAAGTCCGCGTCGAACGACGCAATGCACTTCGCTTCCGAAAAACGGTAGGCGGGCAAGGCTCGGCTGCCGTGCGTGGCAGCGTGCGCGTCCTGTATCGCCGAGACCGATAGCGCGTCGTACTCGACATGCTTGAAGTCGCCAAACTGCGCTCCGAACTTCGCGATCCATGCTCGAGTCGACGGAGAGTGAATGGTACCCGTCAGAAGCCGCACATTTCCTGCAGCCCGAGCCTTGTCGAGTGTTGCACGTAGCTTGCTGTCGGACTCTGTCCACTTGACCGAGGCACCCTCGACCTGTGGTGAGCCCAACCTCTTCGAATCATATAGTGAGAGGATTTCAGCCTGCCCGGTAGCGCACAGGCCACCCCGCGACAGTGTGTGCAGCTCGTTGCCCTCGAGCTTCACGGGGCGACCATCACGACACTTCGCCAGCACGCCACAAGCAGCCGGGCAGCCATGGCACGTAGTCGCGATCCAGTAGGCTCGTCCTGGCACAACCCCCACAGGGGCGACGGTGTGGGTCAGCACCGATTGTACCGGCCCTCTGGAACACCCGGTCAGCGCCGCGGTCGCGAGTCCAAAGCCCGCGTATTGCAGGAACGCTCGACGTGACACATCGGCACCTTCTCCGGGGAGGAGCAGCGCATCGGTCGACGGCATCGGAGGTTGGCTGTCTATGTTGTGAGTAGTCATGACTTACAGATGGCACGTCACGCAATTGGTGGAAACATGGTCGGACACCCGCCCCTCGGAAGAGTCCCTGCGACCGGACTGCCCCTTCTCATTCGTCCGGTGACAGTCGATGCACCACCCCATCGACAGTGTGGACTCCTGCCGCATGCGATCCATGGTCCCCACTGGGCCGTGACACGTCTCACATGCGATATTCCGCGCAACGTGAGGACGGTGATCAAAGTAGACGAAGTCGGGCAGGTTATGCACCCTGACCCAATCGATGGGCTCAGGCTGCTTGCCGGGTAGAGGCCTCCCGTCCTTACCGAGTGCGGTTGCTTCTAGAAGCTTCTCGATTCCCGGCGAGTACACGCGTTGTGCCTCACGCCCTTCGGCTTTGGCAAGTTCCCTCTCCTTGAGAAACGCGTCGTAGCCCGACGTCACGACCTTGTGGCAGTTCATACAGATCGAGGCTGAAGGAACGCCAGCGTTGCGGCTTTGCCTTGCGCCGTAGTGGCAGTATTGACAATCGATCGCGAGTTCTCCTGCGTGCAGTCGATGCGAGAATGGGATGGGCTGCTCAGGCTCATAGCCTTGATTGCCGCCCAGCATCCGGAACTCGCTCTCAGACAACACGCTCACGGCACCCAGCGCCACACAGCAAACCCCGAAGATCATGTGATTCATCGACATGGTATTCGCGCTCAGGGGTTCTTGAACTCCGCCTTGGGTCCGAGGTAGAACCACCAGTTCAGGAAAATGCAGAAGCCATAGAAGACCGCGAGGCCGTACATCGCGACCTCCGGAGTGGTCGCCTTCATCTGCTCACCGATCAACTTCGGGATCAGGAACGCGCCATACGCGGCGACCGCCGAGGTCCAGCCAAGGACCGGCCCCGCCTGCTCCTTATTGAAGACCATCGAAATGGTCCGGAAGGTCGAGCCGTTTCCCACGCCCGTGGCCGCAAACAGGATCACGATCAGGACGAAGAACGGAGTGAAGTACTCCTCAGGCGTTGCTGACTGATAGGCGAGGGAGGAGTAGTAGCCCACGCCCACCGCAGAGAGGGTCATCACGATGGCAACGACTTGCGTCACGATTGCACCGCCCATCTTGTCTGCAATCATCCCGCCGACCGGACGAATCAGCGCGCCGACAAAGGCCCCAACCCAGACGAACATGAAGGTCGCGGGTGCACTCTCATTGACAATGTCGTGCGTCATGACGCCGTCCACCATCACGTGCTGGAAGCCAAAGATGAACTTGATCGCAAGACCCACAGCAGCGGAGAAACCAATAAACGAACCGAAGGTCATGGTGTAGATGATGGTCATCACCCACGTATGCCTGTTGCCAAAGATCTTGTACTGATGTGCGAGGTTGCCCTTGATCTCACCTGGCGAGAGCGCCTTCATCAAGAACACCGTCAGCGCAATGACGGCGGGCAGTACGATCCACTTGACCCACGTCAGAGCCGGATACTGGAGGATGAAGTACAACCCGATGCCAGCAGTCGCGAAACCGATGATGAGCAGCCAGCCGATCCGAGCAAACGAGACGAACGGACTCTTCAGGTTGGGTGTTACGGCCTCGGTGGTGATGTTGTTCATTTTGAACCACCCGAGGAAGGCCAACGGAATGAGCCCGTACACCCAGATCCAGCCCGCGCTCGAGAGCCAGGTTTCTGAACCCGCGGGAATACGCTTGAAGATCGTCCCACTCGTGGAAGCCAGCTCCATCGAATCACCACTGAGCGAGCCGGCGATGGCGGCTGTCATCCCGAGCGGAATGAGAATCTGCATGGTAGTGACACCGAAGTTCCCCAACCCTGCGTTCATCCCGAGGGCAAAACCCTGAACTCGCTTGGGATAGAAGAAGCTGATGTTGGACATCGACGATGCAAAGTTGCCGCCACCGATTCCCGAGAGAAAAGCCAGACACTGGAAGATCCAGAGCGGGGTCTCGGGATTCCGCAGGAAGTAAGCGGCGCCAACCGAAGGCACCATCAGCAGGGCTGTCGTGAAGAAGATCGTATTTCGCCCTCCCGCCAACCGGATGAAGAACGTGCTGGGGATACGAAGGGTCGCCCCCGTCAGTCCCGCGATCGAGGTCAGGGTGAACAACTCCGACTGGGAGAAGGGGAACCCCAGGTTCTTCATCTGAACCGTGATGATCCCCCACATGAGCCAGACGGCAAAGCCGCACAGCAAGCTCGGAATCGAGACCCACAAATTGCGAGTAGCGATCCGCTTGCCGGTGGAATCCCAGAACGTTTCGTCTTCTGGATCCCAGTGTTGGAGATTGCTCATTGTCGATGTCCTGGCTGTCGCGTCGCCTTGCCTGCTTATCTGCGAATGAGTGGTGGAAGAGGTATGGAGCGGTACAAGTCAATCAGCTGACTTTCGGATCTTTTTGCGGTCCCAGTTCCAGATCACGACCTGAGTCTTTCGCCAGAGATAGGGGTTCGGCACTACGAGGATGTGCACCAAACGCGTGAACGGAAACACGAGGAGGATCAGGAATGCGTTGACGATGTGGACCTTCACGAGCAGCGGCATCGGTGCGATGTAGCTGATGTCAGGTGAGAACTTGACGAGTGACCAGAGCCAGGGGGTGAGCGAGGTGGAGTACCACGAAGAGCCCCAGCCATAGTGCACAGCGATCGCAATACCCGTGACGACTTGGACCAGCAAGCCACAGTAGATGAACCAGTCGCCCGCAGTCGTCACGCGTCGCGCCTTCGGAAAACGGAGCCGCCGAATCATGATGTTCGCGAGTCCGACCAGGGTCAGAACAGCAAAGGCAAGCCCGGTCACCTCGAGAACCAGGAGGCGCAGCGGCGCCACATTCCAGCTCAGAATGGCCTTTGGACAAAGGAATCCGAGGATGTGCCCGCCCAGCACGACAAGAATGCCGTAGTGGAAGGGAACCGAACCCCAGAAGTGCTGCTGGTTCTCAAGGAACTGAGAGGAGAGGCTGGAGTACGAGAACGCTCGAATCCGATAGCGCCGGATCGTCACCAGCAAGAAGACAAAGACCGAGATATACGGAAGGGTTCCTAACCAAAAGTAGTCGTTCATCGCGAGGCAGCCTCCGAGCCGGTTTCTTCTTTGGCGAAGTACTCCCCGACGTAGGCCTGCAGACCGAGGATCACTCCGTAGTACGGGTTCTCTTTCTCGCCGAAGCCTTCCAAGATCTTGTCAAGCCCGGGAGTAACCGCCGAACGCGCGAGTGCACCCGCGAGACCGGGCTCCGCACGAGAGATAATGCTCAAGAGGTGCGAAACGTGATCGGGCAGTTCAACGGTCTCTTCAATCTCGAGGTCACGAAGCAGCCCACGGAGGCGCGCCATGAAAGTCCCGCGCGCATAGTTCTCTCCGTGAAGGTGCCAGCCCAACTCGAGGGCTCGCTCCTTGTTGTTCTCAAACGTCCGCACGAAGAGCTCCTCAAGATCGGACTCTTCGTGGTCGCTGGCGTAGCTACGCAGGCCCTCGAGGTGCTGATTGACCGTGGGGGCAGCGATTCGAATCTGATCGATCCAATCGTTCACCTTCACGGCTCGCCCGTCGCCGGGGTAGCACAGGAGATTGGAGAACGCTTCAAGAACAGCAATAGTCATGATCAGCTCCTCTTGGGCGCCATGCGCGACCCGAAGCCGGTGATCGAACGGTGATCGTGCGGATCTTCGAGCATCTCGATCGCCATCTCGCGCTGGAAAGGTGGAATGACAAAGCGGTCGTCGAAAGTAGCCAGCGCCGAGAGCCTGTAGATCTCGTCCGCCGCCTCGGGCGTGCAGTCCGCCTCGGCCAGTGCGGCCTTGGCCTTGTCTTCACTGATGTCCCCTACCGTCACAAAGCGTCTCCAGATGCGGACTGCGAGCTGCTTGCGAAGTGCGTAGCGGAGCTTGCCCAAGTTGCCTCCGGTGAACATCTTCCCGAGGTACTCGATGGGTGCGCGTGCCTTCTCGATATCCCCGAAGAGTTCATCCACTTCATTCCTGACGACATCGCCCTGAGTGGAGGACATCACCGGAAGCAAGGGCGGTACGTAGAACAGCATCGGGAAGGTCCGGTACTCAACGTGCAGCGGCAGTGCGAGCTTCCACTCCTTGAGGAACTTGTAGACCGGCGATTTCTGGGCCGTCCGAATAATCCCGTCGTGGACGCCGTTCTTCTTGGCTGCCTCAATGACCGCAGGATCGTGGGGGTCGAGAATCATCTCGCGCTGCGCCTCGACAAGCTGATCGTCGGGCAATAAAGCGAGTTCTCGGATCTTGTCCGCGTCGTACAACAGGTTGCTGATGTACCGGATGCGGCCAACGCAGCTGTGGAAGCAGGCAGGAGCCTGGCCGGTCTCAAGCCGCGGAAAACAGAGAATGCACTTCTCGGACTTACCCGTAGACCAGTTGAAGTAGGTCTTCTTGTAGGGACACGCAGGAATGCAGGACCGCCATGCCCGACAGCGGTCCTGGTTCAACAGGACGATGCCGTCCTCGCCTCGCTTGTACAACGCCCCTGACGGGCAGGCTGCAACACAAGATGGGTTCAGGCAGTGGTTGCAGATGCGCGGGAGGTAAAAGAACGCAAGGCGCTCGATCGCCATCATCTGGGCGCGCTGTTCCTGGTTCAGACCGTCCATGTTGACGTCGTTCTTCGCGTACACCTCAGACCCAGAGAGGTCATCGTCCCAATTGGGACCGGCTTCGACATCGATATGCTCGCCGGTCACCATCGACACGGGCCTGGCCGTCGGCTGATCATCCCCTTCCGGCGCGTTGAACAGATCCTCGTACTTGTAGGTCCAGGGTTCGTAGTAGTCGTCCATGCTCGGCTGAGCAGGGTTGTGGAAGATGTTCGGGATGATCTTCGACTTACTGGTCGATCTGAGCTCAAGGTCCTCACCATCGGTGACCCATCCGCCCTTGTAGCTATCTTGATCTTCCCACTTGGTGGGGTAACCCGTCCCGGGCTTGGTCTCAACGTTGTTCCACCACATGTAGTCCGTGCCCTCTCGGTCGGTCCACACGTTCTTGCAGGCGACACTGCACGTATGACAACCGATGCACTTGTCGAGGTGAAAGACCATCGAAACTTGCGAGCGTACGTCCATCTTGTTGCCTTCGCGTTACCAGGTGAGATTCGGGAGCTTGCGAACCAGGATGTGGGTATCCCGATTGCATCCAGTCGGCCCCCAGTAGTTGAAGTGGTAGGTGAACTGCCCATAGCCGCCGACCATCAAGTTCGGTTTGAGCCGCGTGCGCACCAGGCTGTTATGCCCACCACCTCTGCGGTTGCCCCGCAGGGGCGACTTCGGCACCGAGTAGGTTCGCTCTGGAGAGTGGTAGATGATGCAGATGCCGCTTGGGATCCGCGCACTGACGCAGGCGCGAGTAACGACGACACCGTGATCGTTGTGGACTTCGACCCAGTCGTTGTCCTTTACGTCAATCTTCTCTGCGTCCTGCGGACTCATCCAGAACGGCTCAACCCCTCGCGAGAGCGTGGTCATGCGCTGGTTGTCGCCGTAGGTCGAGTGGATGTGCCACTTACCATGTGGCGTCAAGAAGTTCAGCATCAGGGTCTTGCCCTCTTCCTTGCTGAACGTGAGGTCTGCGTACTGCGACGGTTCGGGCTTCGGCTTGTACGTCGGAACGTGCTCCCCGTATTGGATATAGCCGGGGTGATCGAGGTACAGGTGTTGCCGCCCGGTCAGCGTGCGCCACGGGACGAGACGCTCCCGGTTGTAGGTGAAGGGCGCATAGGGCCGTCCCTTGTTGAGCAACCCCGACCACATCGGACTATTGATCAGCCGCCGTGGCTGAGTCTGCAGGTCATCGAAATCGAGTCGTAGGTCGCGAGTGCCTTCGGCAAGATCGACAAGCGGCACGCCCGTCTTCTTCTCCATGTTCTCGTAGGAGCGATAGGCGAGCTCGCCGTTCGTAACGGTCGCAAAGCCGAGGACAATGTTGGCTGCATCCTCAGCCTCCTCCAGCGACGGATAGGTCTCCCCATCGAAGTGGTGGACCGGCGCCTTCGTCTTCCACTCGTCGTAGACGTCGTCGACCCTGTAGTGAGTCCCGTGTGCGCCCAGACCATTTGCACGGACGTTCGGCCCATAGGAACAGAACTGGTCGTAGATCTTCGAGTAGTCCCGCTCGACGACCTTGAACGATGGCATCGTCTTTCCGGGGATGGCTTCAACTTCTCCCTCGTACCAGTCCTTGATGTCCGGCTGAGAGATCTCGGCCGGCGAATCGTGACACAAGGGAACGGCGACCACATCCTTGGTCTTGCCGGGGAGGTGCTTCTCGGCGAGCTTGGAGAACCTCTTCGAGATCTCCCGGAAGATGTCCCAGTCGCTCTTCGCTTCCCAGCACGGCGGGACGGCCTCCGACAGCGGGTGGATGAAAGCGTGCATGTCCGTCGAGTTGAGGTCGGACTTCTCGTACCAGGTTGCTGCTGGAAGGATGATGTCAGAGTACAGCGCTGTCGTGTCCATCCTGAAGTTCAGGTCGACAATCAGGTCCATCTTCCCTTTCGGAGCCTTCTCGATCCACTCGACCTCCGACACGTTGTCCTGGGCCATGTCCTGCGCGATCTGGTTCGTGTGTGTCCCCAGATAGTGCTCAAGGAAGTACTCGTGTCCCTTGGCTGACGACATGAGTGCGTTCCCGCGCCAAATGAACCACAACCTCGGCCAGCACTCTTCGGCGTCCGGCTTCTCGATCGCAAACTTGAGCTCGCGGCTCTTCAGCTTCTCGACAACGTGATCAGATACATCCTTACCTGCGTCTTCAGCTTCCTTGACTATCTCGATCGGGTTCTCGTCGAACTGCGGATAGAAGGGAAGCCACCCATTCCGAACAGCCTTGACGTTGATGTCGATCGTGTGTCCGTTGACCAGGCTCTTCTCGGGCTGTTCGCGCGGAACCGTATGGTAGTCGCGGAAGCTCTTCTCGTAGCGCCATTGATCACTGTGAACGTAGTGCCAGCTCGGACCGTTCATCAAGCGTGAGGGTGCGTGCCAGTCTTTCGCGAGAGCAATGCTTCCCCAGGACTCACCTGGCGCCAGCTTCTCCTGCCCCACATAGTGAGCAAGACCGCCTCCATTGGTGCCGACACAGCCGCAGAACACCATCGCGTGGATGGCGGCGCGGTACATGAGGTTCGCGTGATACCAATGGTTGATGCCCGCGCCGATGATGACCGTACACTTCCCGCCCGAAGAGGAAGCCGTAGAGGCCCACTCGCGAGCAAAACGAATGAGGGTGTCGCGCGAGATTCCGGTATAGCGCTCGGCCCACGCCGGCGTGTAGACCAGCTCGTCGTCATAGCTGGAAGGATAGGCGCCTTCGAGTCCACGCCCGACGCCGTACTGCGCCATGAGGACGTCATAGATCGTCGCGGCTTTCACTGGCCCATTGGCGGTCTGCACGGTGCGATACGGAACTCCACGGAGCAGCTCTTCCCCTTTGCCGAAGTCGTCGAACTGACACTGCGCAACCCCGTCGTTCCTCTCCAGGAAGGTCAACTCCGGGTCGATCGCGCTGCCATCCTTGCCGTCCTCAAGCTTGAGGTTCCACTTGCCTTGCTCCTCCCCCCAGCGATGGCCCATCGAGCCCATGGGCATCTTGGGACGATCATCGTTGGCATCCCAGTGGAGGAACTTCCACTCGCCATTCTCTTCATCGGCGTACTCGGCCGTCGTACCGGCACGAACGAGCTGGCCAGCCTTCCACTTGCCACCGTGGTCCTCAAGCTCGACGAGGAAGGCGCTATCGGAGAATTGCTTGAGATAGTCGAAGAAGAACTCGTTCTTCTGCTCGTGGTGGAACTCCTGGAGGATGACATGGTTGACGGCCATCCACCAGGCACCGTCCTGACCGGCGTTGATAGAGATCCACTCGTCGGCGTACTTTGCGACCTGGTTGAAGTCGGGAGCGAACACGACCATCTTCGTGCCGTTCATACGCGCTTCCGCTGCGAAGTGCACATCCGGCGTCCTGGTCATGTTCAGGTTGGCGCCCATGACGGCAAGGAACTTCGCATTGAACCAGTCGGCCGATTCATTGACGTCCGTCTGCTCTCCCCAGGTCTCAGGGGAGGCGTTCGGAAGGTCACAGTACCAGTCGTAGAACGAGAGGTTGACGCCACCCAGGAGTTGCAGCATCCGTGAACCCGCTGCGTAGGACAGCATCGACATCGCGGGGATCGGCGAGAACCCGGTGATGCGGTCAGGGCCGTGATCCTGAATCGTCTGGACCATCGAGGCCGTGATGATCTCAAGCACGGTGTCCCAGCTGGCTCGGCGCAATCCCCCTTTGCCGCGGGCACGCTGATAGCGGGCGCGCTTGTCGGGGTCGCTCATCAGCGCGCGCCACGCATCGACTGGATCCTCGTGCTCGGTCCGAGCCTGCTTCCAAAGGTCAAGCAGCGCGCCACGGATGTACGGGTACTTCACCCGAAGCGGACTATAGAGGTACCACGAGTACGATATCCCGCGCTGACAGCCGCGGGGCTCATAGGGCGGAATGCCCTCCTCAAGCTTCGGATAGTCGAGCGCCTGCATCTCCCACGCGACGATTCCGTCCTTGACGTGGATGTTCCATGAACATGAACCCGTGCAGTTCACGCCGTGCGTGCTCCGGACGACCTTGTCGTGCTGCCAGCGGTTACGGTAGAACTCCTCCCAGGAGCGAGTTCCGGGATCGACGCGATCGTCGATGTAAGGATTATTGCCGTTGTTCATGGCTCAACTGTTCTCGACCAGGGTGCGGCGGACGGAGCGGAAGCGTTTCCGCCAGAAGCCGTCGAAGAGCACCATCAACCCGGCCGCGAGGCCGATTCCCGACAGAATGAATGAAAGGGTGCTGCTCTCGGTCTCTCCGATACCGCTCTCGGCGGCGTCCTTCATGGCTGCGACGAGACCGAGGATTTCCTCCGACTCAAGCGAGTGCCCCTTGAACACGGGCTGCATCACTGCAGACGGCGGGGACGTGAGCCATGCGCTGAGGGCCTTCCGTCCCTCGAGCCGTCCGTAGGCACTTGTCAGATCCGGCCCGAGCGTACCGCCTCCGAAGCCGGCCAAGCCGGCCAACGCATGACAGGATGCGCACGCCGGTGCACCGTTTTCGAACGAGGTGAGGCCGAGGAAGAGACTCCGGCCTCGCTCGATGTCGGCGTCGGTCAGCGCGCGATCGTCGAACTTCATCCCTTCGAAGTGCGATTTCTCGAGTGCGGACTCGACACGAATCAGGTTGACGAGTTTTTCGGCCAGTTTCGCGTCTATGCCCGCGAGGGTCGGCATCACGACACCATTGGCTTCGCTGAGGATCTTCAGCGCGTACGGGTCGCCGCTCTCGATAACCCCCTGCGGGTCGCGGATGAACCTGGCCAGCCAATCCGCCTCGCGACGATCGGTGGCGCCCTTCAGGTCGGGACCACCGAGGCGTCCGCCGCCGATCGTGTGGCAGCTCGCGCATTGGCCCTGGAAGAACTCAAGGGTCTCCTCGGAGACGGTGTCCTGCGGAGCTGCAACCAGGACAGAACTCGTGAGCAATAGGACGTAGGAGCACTGAATGATCTTGTGTAGTTTGCGCACGGGATATCTCCGGACGGTGAGCGTCCTCTTCCATTTCAATCGCCGTGCCGTGCCTCCCCACTTCTTCAGTCGCCTCCCCAAGTCGTTGCCAATCATGGACTTGGGCGCCCACACGGGCGAACTTGCACACTACACGCCAGTCCACGTGCATAGTTCGCTATGCACATGAAGCAGGCTTGTATGCAGGGAGAAATCAGCGCAGCCGCCGCGTCATCTCGACGTCCCGGGCTGTGCAACTATGCAACCATGATGCAGCAGGCTCACTGTCGACCGATCAGTCCAGAATCGTTGTGGGGTGGGACTCCAGATCCAACCGAGGCTGCTGCAGAAACTCCGGAAATAACGAGTACGTGCAGTGGCCCTTTGCTGGGGCAACGGGAGTTGAAACGCAGTAGCATCACGGCATGAGGGCCTTCATCCTGACCTGCCTCCACGGCGTCTTTCTCTGTGGATTCTCGCCGGATCTCGCGGCGCAGCGCTCGCGAGATCCGTATGCCCTGCAGGTCGAGGAACAGCTGAAGAAGTTGGGTTCCGACTCGCGGGAGGTACGTGCCGGAGCCATCGAGGCCCTCGGTTTCCTCCGGGCCTACCGTGCGGAACAGGCTCTGGTCGAAATGCTGCGCGACCCATCGACCGACGTTCGTCGCCAGGCAGCCCTCGCCCTCGCATGGTGTGGCAGCGGTGAGGCGATCAGCCCCCTGATCGAGACCCTGAACGACACGGATCCGGTCACCCGCCAGGCAGCGCAGGTCTCGCTCTCCAACCTCTCGGGCATGGAGTTCCTCTTCGACACGACAGCCGGGCCCGCAAAGCGCACAGCGCAGATGAAGGCCTGGCGCGACTGGTGGCAGACGGTCTCCCCCGACCGACCTCCCCCGCAAGTGCTCGAGCTTCTCCGCGAATGGCATCAACAATCTCATGGCACGGTAGTTCACACTTCCTCTACCTACAGAGGTCCGCCCAGTGTCTTGACCGATGACCGGATAGGGCCCGGTTTCTGGCAGACCAAGAACGTGCCCTTCCCCCAGTCCTGCACCATCGACCTCGGTCAGGCGGAGGAAATCGCCCAGGTCGTCATCCACCAGCACGGACCGGGCTTCGTGATGACCGACTACGAGTTGGCCACGAGCCTGGACAACAAGAGCTTTGAAGTCGTTGAACGAAAGAAGCGGACCACGCCGGTCACACTCCAGATCAACTTCTCTCCTCGCCAGATTCGCTATCTCCGCGTCACCAGCTACGACTCGGTGAATCCGGTCTATCCGACCACTTTCTTCGAGATCGAAGCAAGGCAACGCCAGGCCAAGGGAGCCGCCGATATCGCGTGGCGCTGCGAACGCGGCCTCCGCGCACTGGGAAGTCTCGGCGGTGAAGGCGCGACGAATGCCATCCTGCGCTGCCTCGCACCGTCTCCGCCAACCGACGAGGATCATCTGCCCATGGTGCGCGCCGGACTCCGCTCGCTCGGAAGGCTACGAAATGAAGCCGGCTTCGCCTTCCTGATCGCGCTCCTCGAAGACACCTACTGGGCCCGCTACGCCGCCGATGCCTTGGGCGACTACGGTGACGCGCGCGCCGTGCCGAGCCTCCTCACTGCCTATCGGAAGTACGCCAAGCAACGGAACGGCAAGAATCCGACCGCTCTCCCGCCAGACGACAGGATGGGGTTTCCCTCCGAGGATCGCATGCTGGAGACGCCGTATTGCATCGCCTTCGCGCTCTGTCGCCTGGTATCAGATGCAGAATCCGGCCTCGCGGAGATCGCGCCATTGATCATGGCCAACCTGCCCGGTGACCACGACACGTTCCTGCTCTACCAACCCGAGGTAGGACACCTGCTCACGCGGTACCTCATGGAACTCTCGGGGCTTCGCCAGGTCGCATGCGAACACGCTTTCGAACTGTTGGGGCAACCACGGCGATTCCCTGCAACCGACAGTGCCTTGCCCTGGCCGCAATTCGCGCCCGACCGCATGGCCTCCTGGCTGCCGGCCATCTGCACGGAAGAAGCCGACCTACCGCGCTTGCTCGCATTGCTGAAACACGAAGATGGTTGGGTCCGGCTCAACGCAGCCAAGACCCTCGCCTGGATCGGCGACAAGCGAGCCGTCGAACCGATAGCCAGATTGCTTTCGCAAGCGAAGGCCGAGGCGGACTACGGCTACAGCGGCACGTTCAAGGATGAGGAATACGCCGACCCGGCTCCGCGCTGGCGCGAAGGCCTGATCCGCGCCTTGGGAAAGCTCC
>PBIX01000093.1 GCA_002720975.1 Planctomycetota bacterium
GAAGACATCCAGGGCGGACTGTCCTTCGAGAAGCTGAGGTTCACCTACCCCGAGGCGACGACCTGCGCCCTCCAGGACATCGACCTGAGCGTGCCCGCCGGATCCACCCTGGGGGTGGTCGGACCAACCGGTGCGGGGAAGACGACCCTCCTGGAGATGGTCGGCCGCCTGCACGACGTCGAGTCTGGACGACTCTGCCTGGACGGAACAGATGTTCGCGAGCTGGATCTGGACGACCTGCGCCAGTCCTTGGGGTACGTCCCGCAGGACTCCTTCCTGTTTTCAGAGCCCTTCCACGAGAACATCCGCTTCGGGGCCGACCAGGACCTCAGTGCCGAGCACGTCGAGGAGTTGATCCGGCAATCCGCCCTCGCAGATGAGGTCGCGGCCTTCCCCGAGGGAGCCGAGACTCTTGTGGGCGAGCGGGGCGTCACGCTGTCCGGCGGCCAACGCCAGAGGGCGTGTATCGCGCGCGCCCTGGCACGATCTCCTCGGGTGCTCATCCTTGATGACTGCCTCTCTGCCGTGGACAGCGAGACGGAGAAGACCCTGGTAGATCACCTGCGCCAGGAAGGCCGTGGGCGAACGGTGCTCGTTGCGGCCCACCGCCTGTCCACCGTGGCAAGGGCCGATCAGATCCTGGTCTTGTCCGGAGACGGCGCGGTGGAGGCCGTGGGCACCCACGCCGAACTCCTCGCCCGGACCGGCTGGTACCAGGACACCTGGAACCAGCAGCAGTTCCTTCAGGACTTGGGGGACCAGGCGTGAGCCACGACCACGAAGAAGTCATTGCCACGAAGGCCTGGGATCACTCCCTCTTCAAGCGCCTGCTGCAGTTCGCGCGGCCCCATCGGGTGCTCTTCGCGAAGAGCTTCGCGGTCCTCATGAGCCTGTTTCTCCTGGAGCTCTGCGGGACCTGGATCTGGCGCGGCGCTATCGATGGGCCCGTGGCCCAGGCCATTCCGGATGGCCTGAGCGCCGTGGAGACGCGCGCTACTCTTGTGCGCTCCTTGTATGGCTGGGTCGGGGTCTATATCGCGCTCATTGCCATCATGGGAGTGCTGCGCTACTTCGAGGTGGCCACCCTCACGCGCACGGGCCAGACGGTCATCCACGACATGCGCTGCAGGATCTTCCAACACCTGCAGCACTTGGATCTGGCCTACTTCGACAAGCAGCCGACAGGTGCTCTGGTCACTCGGGTGACCACCGACATCGAGAACCTGAGCGAGATGTTCACCTCCGGGGTGGTGGTGCTGTTCTTCGACGTGATCAAGGTCGTTGGCGTCCTGGGGTTGCTGTTCGCCATCGACTCGCATCTCGCCGTCGTCGTGACTCTCATGACGCCGATCCTCATCGGCCTCTCCATTGCCTTCCGCGGCGGAGCGCGACGAGCCCACCGACTGGTCCGCGCACGCCTGGCCCGCCTCAATGGCTACCTGCAAGAGGTCCTCTCGGGCATACGGGTAGTCCAGGTCTTCAGTCGGGAGAAGCGCGTCTCAGCCCGCTTCGCGAAGCACCTGAGTCGCTACTTCGAGGCCAATCGGCGCACGATCTTCCTCTTTGCTCTGTTCTACCCTTCCATGTCCCTGGCCGTGTTCCTCATCCAGGGCGCGGCCCTCTGGGTGGGAATCGAGTCCATAGCCAAGGGCAGCCTGAGCTACGGCCAGTTCGTTCAGTTCTGGTTCCTGCTCAGCATGCTCGTGCGTCCCATCCGCGAACTTGGCGAGCGCTACAACATCCTCCAGTCAGCCTTCGCATCGGCTGAACGCTTGTTCGCCGTCCTTGACACGCCGTCGACCCTGACGATCCCACCCGAGGCCACTCCGCTTCCTGCGAACGGGGGAGCGCCAGCGGAGGTGCGCTTTGAGCACGTGAGCTTCGAGTACATGGAAGGTACACCCGTCCTGCAGGACGTGAGCTTTGAGATCCCGGCAGGTAAGACCGTGGCAGTCGTGGGTGCCACGGGTGCTGGCAAGTCAACCCTGGTCAATCTGCTCCTTCGCTTCTACGACCCTGGCGAAGGGCAGGTACGCCTGGGGGGAGTGCCACTGGATGAGCTCCAAGCCAGGAGCCTGCGGCAGCCCTTTGGGCTCGTACTGCAAGAGGACTTCCTGTTCAACGGGAGCGTACGCGACAACCTGGTCATGGGACGGGAGGGCATCGGTGAAGATGAACTGACCGAAGCTCTCGCCGCCAGCGGAGCTGCCCCCTTCGTCGAGGGGCTGGAGGGCGGACTGGAAGCGCCGGTGGCCGAACGTGGCGCAACGTTCTCCACGGGTGAACGCCAGCTTCTGGCCATCGCCCGCGCACTCGCGGGGCGACCCGACATCATCATCCTGGACGAGGCCACGGCGAGCGTGGACTCGGCCACCGAGAAACGCATCGAACAGGCCACCCGATCGCTCCTGTCGGGACGCAGCGCTCTGGTGGTGGCCCACCGCCTCTCCACCATCCGGGAAGCGGACGAGATCCTGGTCATGGAGCGCGGTCGCATCGTGGAGCGCGGGACCCATGAGAGCCTCTTGCGCACAGGCGGACCTTACGAGAGCCTCTACAAACTGCAGTTTGAAGGCCAAGAAGGGGATCGAGCCCATCCCGGCTAGGTCCCGGAAACAGGTTTGATAGGCTAAGACCTCTGAACCTGTCCTACATATAGTCAGTCTGCATGGTCTCTTCACACCCTTGTCCCCGGCGATGCCGCGCGTCCATCCACTGGGCCCTGCTAACACTGCTGGCGGCTTGTGGAACCGGTCCGGACCGTGCCTCGAGGCAAGCCAGCCATACGCCAGGCACCGTGGTGGAGCTGCCAGGGGGCGGGTTCTTCATCTCCGACCCCAATCTGTCCGGCAACGGGTCTGAACTGCACCTGAGCCGTGTCGCTCATGGGCGTCTGGTGGAGGTGTTCGGTCTGGATACCACGGGCACGCGCGTACCCATGGCGGGCGAGTTCATGATTGGCCCATTCCTCTTGAGTGACGGTCAGAACTACAGCCTGGAGACGAACGCCGTCACGTCTCAGCAGTCACTGATCATTCTGCGCGACGTGACCGACACCGTCGCCGGAGGTGGACGAGAGCAGTTCTACTCCCTGCTCAAGCTCGCAGAGGGCGATGTTATCCCCATCCAACCGATGGCGTCAGGCGGAGCGGGGGTCTACTCCATGTTGCCGCGCAACGGCACGCTTCTGTTTCAGTTCGACGACTTACTGGATGCGGCCAACATAACCCCCGCCACCCTGCGCGTACTCACGGGCTCGCCCCCCAGCTTACCGTTCGAAGCGCGCATCACTTTGGACGATCATCACGGAGGCCTCCTCAACGGCAGCTTCTACTCCTCCCGCGTGTTCGTGGACATGACCGTGAGCGAGCTGGAGTCCTTCAGCACCTCGCCACCGCTGCCCATCAACTCCACTGGGCTGCCACCCGCTGTGGACGTCAATCTGGCCAACATCGAGGTGCGCATCCCCACCGTGATGAACTCCAACGTGGGACAGACCACTCTGCTCACCAATGTCTCCGGGCATCCGCTGACATCCGTGGGCAACGGCCCGGTGGACTTCAACTCCCCCACACTGGATGTCCTGCGCGCCGCGCGCTCGGGCGGCAAGAAGGAGCACACCGGTGATGCGTACAACGGCTTCCTTCCCGACCAGCATGCCCCCCGTGTCGTGGGCACCCAGGCCGTTCAGATCCCCATCGCCCCCGTGCATCAAGGGGGCGCGTTCTTCCTGGTACCTCAGATCCGCTTCGACGCCAAACCCTGTGCCCAAACCCCTGATCCCGGAGATCTGGTGGTGCAGCCCGGGATCTACGCGGAGGTCACGCGTACGCCGTCACTGGTGCAAGACGGCCTGCTCAAGAACGTCGAGGTGCGCTTGATCGTCTACCCCGTGGGTTGGGATTCTGGCGCCGGCCCAGCCGAGTGGATCAACACCAGCGTGGGAGCAGCCAAGTTCCATGCACCCTTTGACGCGCAGGTGGACTCGGGAACGGAGGCCTGCTACACACGCATTCTGCCCCAGCCGAGCGGCTACCCCGATCAACCCGGCGCCGGGCTGCACACCGCCTCCAGTATGGAGCTGCGTTTCAGCGAGGCCATGGACCCCCTATCCATCACCGCCTTCGACTCCATGACGCTGACCCGATCTCCGGCTCCAGCCACCGGGGCCCCACCCCTGGCGACGGATCAGTACGTGGTGGGCTCCGTTGCCCAGTCTGCGGATCTGACACGCTTCACGTATATGCCGGACCTTCCCCTGGCCCACGCGGTGGGTATGGCCGAAGACTATTTCCTGAACCTGGCATCGGACACCTGGAGCCCCACCGACCTGTCGGGGAACCCTCTGGGTCTTGGCCTGCCCGAGGTGGTGTTGAGCCTTGATCCCACGGTTGGCCCCCAGAACAACGGGGGGCGCGTCAGCCGCTTCAGCACCCTGGACGAGGAGGCGCCCTTTGGGGACGAGACCAAGGCACTGCCGGAATGGTCCGGACAGCACCTGTACGATTTTGGCCAGGAGCTGATCCGTCCGCGACCCGTGGTCCGCTCCCTGGGGCCGGCTGACAGATCAAACCCCGTACCGGCTCTGATGCCCTACTTCACGTCGGGGGTCCAGACGCCCCTCTCCAATTACGGCAGTCGCTGCCAGGCCATTTGGCGTTACTGCGACTTCGGGCTGGGGCTCACGGACGCTTCCAAGTTCAACATGGACCTGGAGGGTCTGTATTGGAGTCCAGCGGTTGGATCCGTGAACTTCGACACGTTTCAGAAATTCGAGATCAAGCTCGCTCATTCGGCCTGGGTGCCGGACGAATACAACAACGCCTCAACCAACCTTCCCCAGTTTGGAGCATCGGGCCTGACGAACTTCTACAGCAAGAACCTCCTGGACCTACAGGAGGATCCTCTCACCGTCGTGCACCCGCGCTACCTCGGTTACCAGATCAACCCGGGCGACCTGACGGCAACGCCCCTGGGCGCAGACATCATGCCCTATCCCTGGAACCGGACCGTGGCTCCCGAGGACTGGACGACCTACACATGGCGCGACACCTCCCTTCGTAAGCGCGCCGCCAAGGGCGGAGGCGGTTTGGATCTGTGGCAGGTCTACTACGCCACGGGCAAGATACGCCCCAGCAACCCCTACTTCATGGCCAACCAGGCCCGCTCCTCGGGGTTGAGCCTCTTGATGGACTTCAGCTGCTTCGCCGACGAGGGGGCCGTGGGTCAGAACGCACTGGCCATCGCGCTGGCTTCGGCCTCGGCGCCCCAGCCCTACTTCAGGGCCTTCACCACTGGAGGCGTGAAGAAGAACGGCAAGATCAAGTTGGTCAAACCCGACAAGGAAACCCGGGCCAATGGCGGGTTCAATCCCCTCTCGAGCCCTCCGGGCCAAACCACTCCCGGTAATGACCCCGTGGTCTACATGGGAGCCGCGGACTTCGTCGTACGAACGTCCCGCAGCCACTCCGTCTGGTTCCCGGCCACGGACCCCATTGGCGGAGGGATGTTTGCAAACCCCCTCTACAGCTCGCCGATCACCGAACCCCGACCCGAGGACCAAACCGCCGGCACATCCGTGGTACTGAACTTCAGGGGTGTCACCGACTTCGACCCGCCAACGGATGCATGCACGAGCCTTCCAGTGATGGCCCCCCTGGAGGACGCAACAACGATGGATCTCTACGGAGATCACTACAACGATTCTTGCATCCCCAAGTCCACGGGCCAGCCGAACCACAGCACGAAGTACGAGAATCTGGGGCTGACGTTCCTCAATTCAGATGACGAGTGGAAGCCGACCATGCAGGAGGTGGACGGCGCGCCTTACTACCAGGTCCGGCTGACGTTTCTCTCGGACATTCTCTCGGGCCTGGGACCTGAGCTCTCCGCAGTGGCCGTAAGTTGGCAGAAGTAGGCCGGACGACGGAGCGAGAGCCCCTCAGCCCTTGACGCACATGCGGCCCGTGTAGTCCAGCCGGCCCAGCAGCACGCGCTCGCCCGCCTGCTCCAGGTATTCGTCCACCGCCTGGCGTGCCCCGGCAAAGTGTCCGTAGTCGTCCACGATCAGCACACCGCCGGTCGCGAGCAACGGCCACAGTTCACGCATCTCGTGCAGGGTTGATGCATACCAGTCCGTATCCAGGCGCAGCAACGCCACCTGGTCGGGCACCGTCCCCGGAATCGTGTCCTCGACCTTGCCCGGAACAAAGTGCACCCGCTCTGGCGGATACCCCGTTCCCAGGAGCGCCTCCTTGACGCGCTCTTCGGAACACGCCAACCAGTCCCCCTCCAACCGTTCGAAGTGTTCGGACGCGGGCGTACCGTGCAGGTCCACGTCCTCCGCAGTCGGCTCAGGCATGCCTTCGAAGGTGTCGTACAGGTAGAGATCCCTGTCCGTGACGCCGAGCTCCATCAGGGTCAACGCGACCGCCATCATGGATCCACCCTTGTAGACGCCGCACTCCACGAAGGCGCCCGGCAGGTCGTGTCGAATAACGTAGCGCACGCCCTCGATCAGCCCGAACAACCGCTCGGGTGAGGTCATCGTATGCGCACGCACGGCCCCGATCACACGCCGGTGGCCTTCGTCGAAGTCCTCCGGCAGGCCATCTCCGGAGTGGGACACCAGCTCAAACCCGAACTTGCGGGTCACCCAGCGCAACGCCCCCTTCAGCCCGCCTCGTACCGTAATCATCTAGCGTGCCCCCATACTGCGTTCGAGGAGCCAACCACAGAAGAACATCACGCCGCCCGCAAGCAGGCTCCAGAACTCGAACTTCATGGACGATAGTCCATCGTCTTGCATGCCCAGGCTGATGCTCATCATCAGGCCAATACCTACAACCAGGAGCCCCACACCTTCCAGTCCTTTGGCCAGGTTCCACATCCAGTTGCTCTTCATTCGTTCAGTAGTTCCAGCACGGCAGTGCAGAGGCGCTCGGGGGTGATCGATGAGTTGTCGGCGTCGGGACGATAGGAACAGTAGTCGCTTGAGGTACTCCTAATCGAGCGTCCGCGGCCGAAGAGATCAACCTCGGCCCCGGAAGTCGGGGCAAAGAAGGCTACTACGGGCCGCTCAAGGGCCACACCCATGTGCAGCGCCAGGGAGTCACTGCTGACAAGCACGTCACAGCAAGCAACCTGTGCGGCAAACTCCAGGAGCCCATTGTCTGTCCCCCCATCCAACACGACCAGACCCTCCTCGGCACTCAACAACTCAAGCATGCGCCGATTGCGGTCCGCTTCCAGCACGCCTCCCAGAACCACGAACCTCACACCGGTTCCCAGCGCAGCGTGCAGGAGTCCGGCCAACTCCACACTGCGCTCAACGCTCAGCCCCTTGGAAGGCCAGCGTCCACCGGCACCGGTGTTCAATCCGATCAGGACGCCTGTTCCTCCCAGGCCCTCCCGCGCTTCCTCAACCAAGGGCTCCGAGAGGACCAGGCTCGGCTTGGAGTCCTCGATCCCGAGCATCTCCGCAAAGATCTGCCCGTGGGTGAGTTCGTTCGCGCGCTTGCGCTTGTCCGCCTCGGGCTTACCGCACCGGGACAGGAGCCCCATGCCGAACCAGGCCTCCACATCGTCGGTATAGGCCAGCTCCCCGCTCTCGTCCTCGTAGGCACCTGAGAGTCGTGAGCCGCTATAGGCCTGCAGACGAGTCGCCAGCCGACAGGGACCCAGCTCATCATCCAGGGACAGGATCCACTCGCTCCCGGTCGAGCCCAGGTTGGCCACGTAGAACCCCACTCCCTCCGGGTCGCCGTCCCAGATCCGTACTTCATCCACCAGGGGGTGCTCACGCACGAGGGGTTCGGCCTGGGGAGAGGTCAACCACACGATCGATCCGACGCCCTCAAGCGCCTTCAGGCCGGGCAGGATGGAGGTCGTGCGCAGGACGTCCCCCAAGGCACCGGTCTTGATCAGCAGGATGCGATCGTACATGGGCACAAAGAATCGGCGCGGCCACGCCTGGATGCCAGCCTCAACCTCCGGAAACCACCAGGATCAGGTCCAGCTCGTCCCCATCATGGACCAGATCGTCGGGCCCCAGCTGCCGACCAGCGGTGTGCACGCCGGGGAGAACGGCTCCTTCGCATCCAAGGAGCGGGGCCGCCGCAGGCCAGGTGATCACGGCCTGTGCGACCACCGAACGCACATGGGCGGGCAGGTCCAACTCCAGGATCGGCTCCTCCCCCAAGACCTCGGCCAGCGCCCCCGAGGCTCGCAGACGCACCTGGCCTCTGGCTGCGGGCTCCACAGGGACCGGTTCGTCCATGGGAGTCTCCTCATCATCAGCTCCACCGAGTTGGGCCAACGCCCGCCCCAGGATGCCCTCTCCCATGGGGTCTTCCCCGATCAGCCCCACACCCCGTAGAGCGTGGTATTCAGTCCACATCACGGTCCCCGCCAGGGCGTCCCCCACCCCATTGGGGATCCCCGCGCCAGCCCTGCCCCCAACTCGCCGCCACAGTTCCGCCAGGACCGCTCCACGGCCCAGCCACCTCTCGCCGGGCGCTTCCCCCTCATCCCCTTCCAACTCGCGCGCGAGCCCATCCAGGTCCACTACCCGATCGGCGAGCATGCCGGCGGCGGCGAAAGAGCAGAAACCCGAGAGATCCAAGGCGAGGACCAGGTTTTCGTGCCACCACACCAGGCGCCCCTTGCCCGCCGGGAGCGCGGGATCTTCCGCACCCATGGGCAGGGGCATTGGAGCCACCAGGGCCTCCAACCCCGCGCGACCAAACCCCGAACCCACCAGGAAGGGAAAGGTGCGCATGGGCTCGCGTCCGCGCACGCCCACGCGCGCGCCCAGATGCACGGCCAGATTGGATTCGGCGCCCATGCCCTGCCCTTGTGCGGGCAGCTCGTCAGGCGACTGGCCCAGGCTCCGGCCCAGAGCATCTGCCCCCTGGCCCAGCTGTGCCGCCGGCTCCTCGCCGCGCACCATCTGTTCCAGGAGCTCCTCCAACGCCGGTGCGTCTCCCCACAGCTGGGGTCTGTCCCGAGCCCAGAGCGCCAGACACGCGCCTGCTTCCTTGGCGTCCAGCCCCAAGCGATTGCAACAGGACAGGATTCTGTGCGCACCACCCACCCCCGCCACTCCCAGGTTGTGCCCCAGGGGATGCAATGCACTGAAGCGCGCTCCGACGGAATCACCTTCCACCCCCGACTCGTCCAGGACCCAACCGCACGGCGTGGGACAGCCCTTGCAACCATGGCGCCGCTCGACCCGCTCGCGGGCCTGGTCTCCAAGAGCACGCGCCTCCTCCACGGACACGCTCTGCGCTCCACCCCGAGCTCCCAGGGCAGAGCGGGCGGCCAGGGATTCAAACAGCTCCAAGCTGCCACCCTCGGCTCGCGCCGCAAGGCGAGGGGAGTCCTTCTGGAGAGCGGCCCACGCGTCGTCCTGCACGGGCTCCACCTCCCGCGCCGTCACCGCCAGGGCCTTGAGCCCACGGGCCGCGAAGGCGGCGCCCAGCCCCCCGCGTCCCACGTAGCTGGGCGGATCGCTGCCGGCGGCCAGATTGGCCAGGGGCAGACCGGCCTCGCCGGCGGGTCCGACCCTGAGGCTTGCACAGGGACCGAGGTGTTCGACGAGGGCGCGCTGGGTGGCCTCGGGATCCAGCCCTTCCAGGTCGGGCAGGCACTCCAGTCGCACGCCCTCTTCGCCCAGCACCAGGACGGCACCCGCTCCGGGAGCCACACCCTCGAGAAGCAGGAGATCCGTCACCCACGCCAGACGCCGGGCCAGGTCGGACCCCACCTGACCCTCCCGCACGCAACCTGCCAGGGGTGCGTGGGCCATGACCACGGCGCGGGCCGCAGTGGGGACGCCACGGGCCACGGCCGGGCCCACGGCCACGGCGAACGAGGTCTCCCGGTGGGCGGGATCCTGGAACCAGACCAGGGCCGCGGCGGGTCCCCCCCAGCAGCCCACCCGATCAGCGAGCGGGTCCGTGGCATGCCATTCGTCCACCTTGACCGCACTGGCCTGCCCCGCCCCCAGTGCGCCCAGGTCCACACGCATGACGCGCGGGCGCCTGGGGTCGAGTGGAATGGAGGGGCGGGAAGGGCTCATGGCGGCCAGTGTACGCCGCCCCAGCACGCCCTGACGGGTTCTTTGCAAGGGTCGACCTCGCTTTCCCAATTCTGCCGTATAAGGTCCCCCCTTCAGGGCCAGCGCCCAGCACCCTCAACGAACCTTGAACGAGTCCTACCCCATCGGCCGCCCCTTCGGCATCGAAGTGCGGGTCCACATCCTGTTCCTCTGGATGGCCTTCTTCCTCATTTTCGTTGGGGGCAATCCCCTTGGCACGGCTGCCATCCTCTTCACCCTCTTCGGGCTTGTGCTTCTGCACGAGTTGGGGCACAGCCTCGTCGCCCGGCACCACGGCATCCAAGTCATGGATATCGTCCTGTGGCCCCTGGGCGGCATGGCGCGCATGAGTGAGATCCCCGAGTCCCCCCGGGTGGAGGGACAGGTCGCCATCGCCGGACCGCTCGTCAACCTGGTGCTGGCCGCAGCGAGTCTGCTGCTCTTGGGGCTGTTGGGAGGATGGGGGGAAGCTATGGGCCCGTCCGTCGCATACATCCTGGCGCACATCCTGGAAAGCCCCACGAATTTCCTGAGGGCTTTCATCGCCATGAACCTGATGCTCGGCGTCTTCAATCTGGTGCCCGCCTTCCCCATGGACGGCGGCCGCCTCCTGCGCGCCTTCCTCGCACGCAAGCGCAGCTATCTGGAAGCCACCGAGATCGCCGTGCGCGTGGGGCGCTACATCGCCCTGGCGATGATCTTATCTGTCTTCTTCATCCAACCCATGAGCTGTGCACTACCCATCATCGGTGTGTACATCATGTGGACGGGCATGCGCGAGTTGTGGAGCGTGCGCCTACGTCACGCGGGAGGCGGCGCGAACCCCTTCGGGCCCGGCGCGGGTCCCATGGGCGGCGGGCCAGGAGGTTTCCGGGTCGACCTGTCCGAACACCTGCGCGCCTTCGGGCGTCGAGGCGCACAGGGAGCCGCTCCCCCCGAATCAGGTAGAGGGGACTCCTCGGGCCGGAGCGCCGGAGGCTTCAGCGACGAAGACCTGCGCCGACTCGAGGACGAACCGGGGCCTCTGCGCCGCCCACCCCAGGACTGACAGCGCCCTACTCTTCCAGTCCGAGCTCCCGCAGGAAGGCATCCGCGTTGGGTTCGCGACCGAGGAAGTCGCGCACGAGATCCAGGGCTTCCACGGTACCTCCGCGAGCCAGCACAAGCCGGCGATACTCCCGCGCCGTGTCCTTGTTCATGATGCCCTCCTTCTCGAAACGGCTGAACATGTCCTGGGCGTAGACCAGGGACCACAGGTAGCCGTAGTAGCTGGCGTGGTAGCCCACCAGGTGCCCGAAGCTGCCCTGGCTCGTCAGGCCTTCAATGACAGGGAATATACGGGTGTCCCGGTAGACCTCTGCCCGAACGGCGGTGGTATCCACCTCGCCATCGGCGTCCGTGTGGAAGGCCATGTCCATCGTGCCCAGGAACACCTGCGCCTCAGCGCTCAGCCCCGAGCCCATGTTCTTGGCCGCCAGCATGCCCTTCAAGGTCTCCTCGGGCAGGGGCTCGCCGGTCTCGTGGTGGCTGGACAGGCGCGCCAGGACCTCAGCATTCCAGATCCAGTTCTCCAGCATCTGTGACGGCGCCTCCACGAAGTCGCGGGCCACGGCTGATCCCGCGAACTCCGCATACTCAGCGGTGGTCAGGATCGAGTGCAGGCAGTGACCGAACTCGTGGAAGTAGGTCTCCACTTCCCTGTGGCGCAGCAGGGATGGCTGGTCAGCCGTGGGCTTGGTGAAGTTGCACACCAGTGCCACCAGAGGTCTGGCGATGGTGCCGTCCGGCAGGCGCTTGCGCGAGCGCAAGGGAAACTGGGCGGCGTGGGTGTACTTGCCCGAGCGCGGGTGCAGGTCGGTGTAGAACTCGCCCAAGAGCTCACCGCTCTCCGCGTCATGAACCTGGTACAGGTGCACGTCCGGGTGCCACATGGGCCGTCCCTGCTCGCGGGCCTGGTCGCTGATTTCCGTGAAGCGGATGCCGAACAGATCCTGGGTCACAGCGAAGATGCCAGCCGTCACGCTTGCGATCGGGAAGTAGCCGCGTACAGCTTCGTTGTCCACGGCGTACTTGGTGCGCATCAGGCGATTGCGATAGAAGCTGTTGTCCCAGGCGTGGAATTCGGCCTCGGGATCGCCAAGGTGCTCGCGCTTGGCCGCCTGAACCTCGGCCAGATCCTGCTCGGCCTTACGTCGCAGCTTGGGCTTCAGATCGGCATAGAAATCTGCCACGCGCTGCGGGCTCCCGGCCATGCGGGTCTCCGTCTGATAGTCGGCGATGGTCGGGTAGCCGAGGAGTCGGGCCTTCTTTGAACGCAGACGCAGGAGGTCCTCAAGGACGGCCACGTTGCGGGTTCCGCCGCGCTTGGAGTAGGCGATGGAGAGCTTGCAGCGGGTCTCTTCCACCTCGCAGTAGGCGAAGAAGTCGGAGACGGCCGAGCCCACCAGGGGCACCGAATACAGGGGGCCCTTGCGCGGCACCCGGGCCAGGGCGCTCTCGGAAACACCACGACACTCCTCTGCGGTCAGCAGGACGGCGGTCTCGTCTTCATCAATGTTCGAGCGGAACTCGATTCCCAGCTCCTGTAGCTGGTTCTCTATCTCCAGGAGCTCCGCACGCTGCTCGGCGGCGAGGTCCACTCCCTTGCGCTTGAAGTCGCGCAGCAACACGTCCCGATAGCGCGCATCCTCCCCCTGAAGGTCCGGGTGCGCCTCACAGAACTCCTTGATCGTGTGGTACAGATCGACGTTCTGATAGAGCTCGTCAAACCAGGCCGATGTCTCGACCTGGATGCGACGCCCACGCTCGCGTACCGCGGCATCCGTGGAGACTGCGGCCAGGAAGCCCTCCATGCGCACGCTCTGGATGAAGTCCCACTGCACGTCGTCCACGGCGGTCAGGGTGTTGGCAATGGTCCGCTGCTTGTCGGGCAGATCGACGATGGCCTGGATGGTCGCATTGGCTTGGCCGACCTCTGTGGCGATCAGCCCTCCGGGCTCAGTTCGAGCCGCCGCTTGGGGCTCGATCGCGGCCCCCGTCGCATCTGCGTTGAAGATGCAGCCTGACAACAGAAGGCCGACAAACACAAGGGACACGGGCAAGAGCTTGGGGGTGGTCATGGGCCACAGAATAGCGGCCAAATCCCAAGAGGGGATCCCCACCCAGCGATACTACGCAGTCCCTACAGATTCCCGAGGCTGATGGCATCCGTCGGGCAGTTGCGCACGCAGGCATGATCGCGGGTGCACTCGTAGTTGGCACTTTTACGCACCGTGGCCACCCCGGCCTCGGCCCAGAATCCGTCCGTCTCGCAGACCATCTGGCACATGCCGCAGCCCACGCACAGGCTGGGGTCGAGGTGCAGGCTGACGTGGTCCTTGGGCATCACGGGACATACGAGCCCGTCCTTGATCTCATCGGACACCAGGCCACGGGTGGAGGTGTGCGCCGTGAGCACATTCAGAGCCTCTTCCTCCCCCGCCCGGATCACCTCGCCCACCTGGCTGAAATCGAAGCGGTGGAGATGCCCCACCTTGGGCTGAATGAGTGCCACGCGCTGGTCCACGTGCATGTGCAGTGATTGCTCCACCAGCACCTCCTCCACGATCTCGAACATGCGGAAGAGGGTCGGCAGCACACGCCTCTGATAGTCCGGTGTCTTGAAGGTGCTCTTGACCGTGAGGTCCACTGCGATGATCAGGTCTCCGTCAAGGGTTTTGGCGAAGCGTAGGGGCACCGAGTCGACGATGCCCCCATCCACGTAGTTGTTGCCCTCCCACTCGAGGGGCTCAAAGACCCCAGGCAAGGAACACGAGGAGTAGACCGCGTCCACCAGGGAGATCTCCGTGAACCCGGGCGTCCCCCAATACACGGCTCCCCCCGACTCCAGACGAACGGCGTTGCAGTAGAACGGAATCTGCATCTCGGTCAGACTCACTTCGGGCAGCATCTTCTCCAGGCTCTCGCGAAAGACCTTGCCCTGGTACATGCTCGGCGCGCGCGTGCCCTTGAGCAGCAGCTTGACCGTGTTGAGACGGAAGTAGTCCTGCTTTTGAACCTCGATCAGGGTGCTCTCGATCTCCTCGAGCGACTTGCCCCCACAGACCATGGCCCCCACAAACGCACCGATACTCGTCCCCACGACAGCGTCGTAGCGTATCCCCAGAGTCTGCAGGGCCTTGAGCACCCCGATGTGGGCCATGCCCCGCATGCCGCCCCCACCGAGTACAAGCACGGTGCGCGGCCTGGGCCCACTCCGACCGGGCAAGCGGAGGGGCAGAACGTCGGTGGGATCAATGAGGTCGCTCATGGGAGATAACTCTGGATAACGGTGGTTTTCTTTGCGAGAGACCAGTGCGGAGTTCTTGAGCGGCTGGCCGACCCTGTGCAGGGTAGACCCCTGGGAACCCACAATGAAACCTCGAAGATCCTGGCAGGCCCTGGCCCAAGTCCCGACCCGCACCCTGCGGCGCCGGCAGGACAAGGCCCTGGCGCGCTACCTACGTGAGGAGCTGTACGCACTCTCGCCCCACTACCGTCGGGTGCTGGACGAGGCCGGTGTGGATGTTCGCCGTGTCCGAGGGGTGGGCGACCTGGCCGGGCTGCCCCTCACCGAGCACGCCGACCTCGAAGCCAACCCCCAGAACTTCATACTGCAACCCACGCCCCACGCCATGCGCGAGCACTGGGGCTTCACCCGCAAGCTGGCCCTGGCCCTCGGCGGCGAGCGCGCGGGCCAGGCCCTCCGCCGGGGGTACGAGTTGGCCTCCGAGCTCCCTATGGACGCCCGCCTGCGTCAAACCGCGTGCACGCGCCACGACCTGGACCTCTTGGCCGAGGTGGGATTGCGCGCGGCGCTCCAGTTGAATCTGGCGCCTGGCTCGCGCCTGGTGAGCACCCTGCAACCGGAAGGCGCCATACCCTCGACCTTGGCTGGTGCCCTGCTCGCGGGAGCCCAAGACCCCCAAGCGTCCAGTGGCGAGCCCTTGCACGTCACGTGTCCGGGGGGAGCCCATGCCCGAGGCCTGCACGGGTCCGGGCGCACGACACCCGACACGGATGAGATCCTGGCCGCGCTGGACGGACCCGAGCCCTCGGCCCTGATCGCCCGACCGGAGATCCTCTCCCAAGTCGCCCAGACAGCCCTCGACGACTCGCGCTCCTTTCCACACATCAGGTGGCTGATCGTCGTAGGCAGCGCAGCCCCCGATCCGAAGGAGGCCGCTGCATGGGTCGCTCTGGCCCCGGCGGCTCGGGTCGCCCGTATTCATGGGCACTCAGAGTGCCCCATGGCCTTCGTAGAAGGCGCTCGTCCGGTGGCCACAATGGCTGAGGCACCTGAAGCGGGAACAGGCTTCATTGTTCACCCTGATCTTTGCATTCTGGAGATCATCGATCCCGACACACTCCAACCCGTCGCTGAAGGGCATCCCGGCGAGGTGGTCTACAGCTCTCTGGCTGCTCACGGCCGTGCCCTCCTGCGGTACCGCACAGGAGAATGGGCGGAGAGCGGATTGGTCTGGACCCCTGACTCCAACGGCTCTCTCCCGCGCCTCTCATCCCGGTTGCGACCGCTCAAACCCGCTCCTCCCGACCCCGGCATCCCCTAAGCCCTGCCCATGCCCGCCCTCTGCCCGACAACAGACATCGTGCTGGCCGCCGGCCTGCGCACTCCGTTTGTGCGCGCGGGCGGTGTGTTCAAGCGCGAGGACGCCGGCCACCTCGGAGCGCGGGTGGCCCGGGAAGTCCTGGCGCAAAACGCCCTGGAACCGGATGCCTTTGACGAGCTGATCTGCGGGTGCGTCGGACAACCCTTCGACCAGGCCAACGTGGGGCGCGTCATCGCTCTGCGTGCGGGACTCGACGAGTCCACCCCGGCGCGCACCGTGGCGCGCAACTGCGCCAGCGGTATCGAGATGGTGACGGAGGCGGCCACGGCCATCGAGGCGGGCTATGGAGAGACCTACCTGTGTGTGGGTGTGGAGGTGATGAGCTCCTACCCCCTGGTGTTCGGGCGCAAGATGACGGACATGTTCGCGCGTCTCGCCGGGGCCAGGTCGGGAATGGCCAAGCTGAAGGCCCTGTCCTCTTTCCGCCCGGCGTTTCTGGCACCACGCATCGCCCTGCTGGAAGGTCTGACCGACCCCACCTGCGGAATGATCATGGGTAGCACCGCTGAGCTCCTGGCTCGCGATTTTGGCATCACCCGCGAGGAGGCCGACGCCTACGCCCTGCAGAGTCACCGGCGCGCCAAGGCCGCCCGCGAGGAGGGCCTCCTCGGTGAAGAGATCCTCCCCCACCTGGGAGCCGAGGCCCGGCCCGGAGCGTCATCGGTGGAGCACGATGACGGTATCCGCGATGACCAGACCCTCGAGGCCCTGGCCAAGCTGAGACCCTACTTCGAGAAGCCCGATGGGATCGTCACCGTGGGCAACGCCTGCGGCATCAGCGACGGAGCGGTGGCCATGATCGTGACCACCGGACGCCGTGCCCAGGAACTGGACCTCGAGGTCTTGGCCCACCTGCGCAGCTTCGCCTGGGCGGGGCTCGACCCCAAGCGCATGGGGCTGGGCCCGGTGTTCTCGTCCGCTCTGGCCCTGGAGGCTGGCGAGTGCGAGCTGTCCGACATGCACTGCATCGAGCTGAACGAGGCCTTTGCGGCTCAGGTCCTGGCCTGCGTCAAGGCCTTCGAGTCCGACGACTACGCGTCCAAGCATCTGGGACGCAAGAAGGCCCTGGGCGAGCTGGATCCCAAGCGACTCAACATCCACGGGGGGGCCATCGCCCAAGGCCATCCGGTGGGTGCGACGGGGGGACGGCTCTTGTTGACCGCCGCCCGCGAGCTGCAGCGCTCGGATGGGGAACTGGCTCTGGCCACCCTGTGCATCGGCGGAGGCCATGGGGGCGCGGTCGTCCTCGAGCGGGGGGACGACTAGCATGAGCAACCTGCCCAACTGGGACGGGCTGCCCGTTCCCGACGACATGCCACCCGAGGGATCATGCGTGCGCATCAAGCGCCCGGAGGCAGGCCTCGTGGTCCTGACCCTCGACCCGCCCCATCGCACCGCCACGGTCCTCGACCTGCCGCTCTGGCGGGACCTGGCACTGGCCCTGGCCACGGTGCAGCCGAGCGGGGGCGATCGCGCCCTCGTCATCCGCGGCCGTGAGCCGCTGCACTTTGCCTTCGGTGCCGACATCGACGCCATCGAGACCCTCAGCGATCCCGAGCTCGTGCGGCGCATGACCATCGAGGTGCACGGCATCCTCGAGAACCTGGAGAACCTCTCCCGCTCCATGTGCACCGTTGCCGCGGTGGGCGGACCGGTGCCCGGCGGGGCCCTTGAGTTGTCCCTGGCCTGCCGCTACGTCCTGGCCGCTGACTCACCGAAGACACGCTTGGGGCTGCCCGAGACCAAGCTGGGCATCCTGCCCGGCTGGGGTGGAACCCACCGCCTGCCCAAGAAGATCGGGGTGCCCGCCGCCATGGAGGCGATCCTCACGGGCCGTCTCTACGACACGCGCAAGGCCGCCAAGCTCGGCATCGTCGACCGCGTGACCAAGCCCGAGTATCTCTTCCGGATCGCGGCCGACCTGGCCCTGGGTCGCACCAAGGCGCGCCCCAAGAAACGTGGGTTGGCCCGTTGGCTTGTGGACAAGAACCCGCTGGCCACGAGCATCATAGAGAGCACGGCCCGCAAGCAGGCCGCCGCCAAGACGCGCGGCAAGTACCCGGCCGTGGACCTGGTGGTGCCCATGGTCGCGAGTGCAGCGCGGGTCAACGCGCGCGAGGCGGCCACACGCGAGGCCGAGGCCATCTCCGTCCTGGCAACGGGATCGGTCTGCAAGAGCCTGGTCTCCATCTTCCAGGCCTCCGAGGCCGCCAAGAAGTTGAGCCGCGGACCGGACGGCGAGCGGGCTCCCAGGCTGGAGCGCGCCGCTGTGGTGGGTGCCGGAGTCATGGGCGGAGCGATCGCGAGCCTGCTGGCGGAGCGAGGTGTCTCCACCCGCCTTGCAGACCTCTCACGCGAAGCGCTGGACAAGGCCCTGGTGGAGCATGAACGTGAAATCACCAAGAAGCTCAAGTGGCGGCGACTGGATGGCAGCCGCGCACGGGCGGCACTTGACCACCTCGATGCGAGCCAGGGCATCAGCGGTGTGGGCCGAACACAGATCGCCATCGAGGCCGTGGCCGAGACCCTGCCCATCAAGTGCGCGGTCCTCCGCGAGTTGGCAGAGAAGATGCCCGATGGGGCCATCCTGGCCACGAACACCTCCTCCCTCTCGGTGACCGAGATCGCCGCCGACGTCCCCGACCCCGGCCGGGTGGTGGGCTTGCACTTCTTCAACCCCGTGCGACAGATGCCTCTGGTCGAGATCGTGCCCGGGGAACAGACCCGTCCCGAGGTGGTGCGCGCCGCCGCGGGCCTGGCCCTGGCCCTGGGCAAGACCCCGGTCATCGTCAAGGACGTGGCCGGCTTCCTGGTCAACCGACTGCTCGGCCCGTTCCTCGATGAGGCCCTGCGGCTCTTCGAGTGCGGGGTCGCCCCCCAGCGCCTGGAGAATCTGCTGCTGGACTTCGGCATGCCCATGGGGCCCCTGCGGCTGTTGGACGAGGTGGGGTTCGACATTGCGGGTCACGCCGCGCGCTCCCTGCACGAGGCCTACGGCGCGCGCATGCGCCCGACCGAGGCCCTCTTGCCCTGGATCGAGTCGGGCCGCGTGGGACGCAAGAGCGGCAAGGGATTCTTCGATTGGTCCAACCCCAAGAAGCCCACCCTGGCGGGGGACGTCACGAGCCTGCAGACCAGCCAGTCCCTCGCGGAACTCTCCGACGAGGACATCGTCAACCGCTGCGTCCTCTCGCTCGTCAACGAAGCCGCGCGCTGCCTGGAAGAGGGTGTGGTGACGGGACCGGAGGAGCTGGATCTGGCCACCGTCTTCGGCATGGGCTTCGCCCCCTTCCACGGCGGAGTCCTGCACTATGCGGACAGTGTCGGAGCCGAGGCCCTGCGTGAGCAGCTTGACGCCTTGGCGGCGGCCTCCGATATCACCACCCGTGATGGCGGTCGGGTCAAGTTCCAGGCGGCCAACCTGATCGTCGAGTTGGCTCAGGAGAGCGGGTGCTTCATGGACTACGTCCCCGCTTCTACGGATCCCGCCTGACGCCGTCCTAGCGCACGGCGTCTTCCAGGGCCGTCGCTGCATCGGTGCTCGCATCCCGGTACTTGACGATCAGGGCGCAGGCGGCGGCCAGCCCCTTGCTGGTGGCGTACTCACCCTCGAGCGCACGCGAGCCCGGAATGACCACCGCGTTCTCGGGAATCTCCAGGGGCTGGCCCGGACGGCCACCCAACTCGCAGCCATGCACCAGATCGTGCACCACGCTCCCCCCGGTCAGGACCACACCAGCGGCCAGCACGGCGCCGCACCCCACCAGTACGCCACCGTAGACGCCGCAGTTGCCACCGATGAACGCCCCATCCTCGATGATGACCGGGCGACCGCCCACGGGCTCCATCACACCGCCGAGCTGGGCGGCGGCGGAGACGTGCACGCGCTCCCCCACCTGTGCACAGGTGCCGACGAGCGCGTGGCTGTCGATCATGCTGCCCGCACCCACAAACGCACCCACGTTGATGTACATGGGCGGCATGCAGACAACGCCCGGGCCGATGTAGGTGCCACGGCGGATGGCTGAGCCTCCCGGGACCAGGCGTATGTCGTCCTCGTCCGTAAAGCGACGCACGAGGAACGGCTCCTTGTCACGGAAAGCCAAGTCGCCCGACTCACCTGCGCCTGGAGCCAACTCCAGTCCATGGGGGACGACCTCGCTGGTGCGAAAGATGTCGAGGATGCCCTCCTTGACCCAGGCGTTCACCACCCAACCCTCAGGACCAGGCTCCGCGGCGCGCACCTCTCCCGACTCCAGGGCCTCCAACAGTTCGACTCCACTGGGACGGGATTGCATGGAGACACGCTACAGCCCAGGCCGTGCCGTACCAGAGGCTGCTTACCCCTTTCTCGTGGTCCGCCGAGACACTCACACGCCACGCATGAATCGAGCTTCAATCCTCCCGGGCCATCTCTGGGCTATTTCTCCGTTCCCGGGGTTCCCTCGCCTACAGGACCGCCGTCAAGCTCGCCTACCTCTAGCGCTCGTCGACGAAGTCCTCATAGGGCTTCCTCGTGATGTCTGGGACCTTGCAGCCGTCGGCAGGATAGCCGACCGGAATAATGAGATAGGCGCGCTCATTCTCCGACCGCTCGAGGATCCGTTCCAGGAACCCCATCGGGCTGGGCGTGTGGGTCAGGGTCGCGAGCCCAGCCTTGTGAAGCGCGGCGAGCAGAAAGCCTGTCGCGATGCCAACGGACTCCATGACGAAATAGTGCTTTCGCTTCTCCTCGTCGTCCAAACCATAGACCTGGCGAAAGACAACGATGAGCGCGGGCGCGTCCTCCAAGAAGGGCTTGTTCTCATCAGTACCAAACGCCTCCAGGTCTCTGAGCCACGCCTCCCCCATGCGCCACTCATAGTTCTCATGCTCTTCCACCTCTGCCGCCTCTCTGATTCTTCGCTTCAGCGAGGGCTCGCGAACGACAACGAAGCTCCACGGCTGCAAGTTAGCGCCAGAGGGTGCGCTGCCGGCAGCGCGCAAGCACTCTTCTACAACCCCCTCGGGAATGAGGTCCGTCGAGAAGCTGCGTACGCTGCGACGAAGCTCGAGCTCTTGGCGGAAAGCACTCGCGGCAGCCAGCATCTCCTCACCGTCTCTACGCTCGAAGCTCAAAGGCACCTGGACAGGGTCTTTCATAATGACCAGAGTAGAGAGTCTGGAACCCCATACCAGAGCCCGAGAGATCCACGGGTAGAATCGGCGGTATGAACGCGCCCTGGAACGTTGGAATCCTCATCTTTGATGGGGTCGAGGTGCTCGACTTCGCGGGGCCCTTCGAGGTGTTCTCCCGCACACGGCTCATCGCAGGCCTGGATTCACGGCGCTCAGATGACGATGCCCCACTGCGCGTGTTCACCGTCGCCCAGTCCGGGGCCGAGATCGTCGCCACCGGTGGCCTGCGGGTCGTTCCCCACCATGGCTTCGACAGTGCTCCATCCATCGATCTGCTGGTGGTGCCCGGTGGATTTGGAACACGCCCCCTCCTGGACAACCAGGACGTCATCGCCTGGATCACCCGAACAGCCAGCTCCGCCCAGCGCATCACGTCGGTCTGCACGGGCGCCCTACTACTCGCCAAAGCCGGTCTCCTGTCCGGCAAGCGGGCGACCACCCACTGGGGCGCTTATGATGCCCTCGCTGAGGTGGACGACACGATTGAGGTCGACCGTGGAGCGCGCTTCGTCGAGGACGGGGTCATCACCTCAGCGGGCGTCGCCGCAGGCATCGACATGGCGTTTGCCGTTGTCGAATCGCTCTTCGGCCAGGAGGTCGCAGACGAGACCGCTCGCTACATCGAATACCCGCGTTCTGGGTCAGGCTCCTGAAGAGTCCGCAGCCGGAGCCGAGCCATCCTCGTCGGCATCCAACGCGACTCCCCAACCCGCATCGTCGAGAGCCTTCCGCGCACGAGCCAACGCACTGTGCGGAACGAGCAGACTCGTGCCGCGCAGCATGGAGTGGGTCGCGGTGCCAAGCTCCGCTACGTCAAAGTCCGGCCCATGCTGCATGGTTGGAATGCCAACATCCTCCAAGAGGCTCGCGGCCATGCCGGCCTGCATGCCATTGATGCCCTCCAGCAACACGGCGAACTCTTCATCGTAGCGTTCCATGATGGATCCCCACTGCGAGGCCCTATTATACATGGACGCACCCCGGTTGTCTTCAGTCGCTGACCCAAGCCCCGCTAGGGCTCGCCGTTGCCCTGGTGTCCGGTTCACATGGTCCAGCGCTGACGTTTGCTCGTAAAATACAAGGGAAGTCGCGAGACACACGGCGTGTCGCGGGGTTGCATGCATCTCAGAGCCGTCTACCAAAACCGCCCTCCCTACACCCGGCTCCAGTCCCATGAAAGTAATCACCACAGGCCTACTGCTGCCCCTCTTCGCTGGCATCCATGCGGCCGCCCCCAACCCCGCCCAGGCCCAGGGACCACTCGCATCCAAGGCATCTGCACAACGTTATTCCATTGCGGACATCGGATCTCTGAGTCCGGATCCCAGCCATGGGGTTCGGGCCATTGAGATCAACAACCGCGGGCACGTGCACGGAGAGAACGACCTCCCCGCGCCCACAGGACAAGGCAAGATCAACGCCTACTGGTGGAACGGCCACACCCAAGAGAAGATCTACCCCCTCGCGCCAGCCCTCTCCTTTGGAGGATCCATGAACGATGCGGGCCAGTGCGTGGGCTACTCGACGACGGCTTTGGGGGACCTGCACGCCTGCTTCTGGGAGTCTGGCACGACCCAGGACGTACACGTGGGCCCGCTCACCTTCTCCAAGGCCACCGACATCAACGTGGACGCTCTGCTCTGCGGGACCAACTCGGCGTTCATCCCCGGCTACACCATCTCCCAGTTCCGCCCCTATGTCAGCGACACCCAGGGCAACTGGCTGGACATCGGGACCTTTGGGGGTGGCGGCGGATTCGCCTATGGGCTCAATGACCGCATGCACGTGATCGGCATAGCAAAAGATGCGAACGAGTCCATGCGTCCGTTCCTGTGGAGCTCTTCAACGGGGATGCAGGATCTGGGCGGCCTGGGGGGATTCACGACCCCGCGCGACCTCGACAACTTCGATCGTGTCGTGGGCGTGAGTGCCAATCCGGCGGGCGACTACCGCGCTTTCATCTGGCAGGCGGGTGTACTCACTGAGCTTCCGACCCTGGGGGGCAGCGCGGGCGACGCCAAGGCCATCAACGACCACGGAGTCGTTGTGGGCAAGTCCACCGATAGCGGGGAAGTCCAATACGCGACGCTCTGGCCGGGGGGGACGGCGGGCCCGGTCAAGCTGCAGGATGCCATTCGCCCCACAACCTCCTGGGTGCTCACCGGCGCCAGCGGAATCAACGAGCTGGGAGAGATCTGCGGCACAGGCAAGCTGAACGGCGTTCAGCGGGCCTACCGCTTGACCCCCCTGGTGCGCGGCAGCCGCTTGAGCGGCGCTCAGCCTGGCATCAGCGGGCAGCTGAACACCCTGTACGGGCTGGGGTTTGAACCCGGAGCCAGCATCAGCGTGGCCTATGGCTTCGCGCCGGGTCGTACGGCGGCCACCGGCTGCCCGGGCCAGTTCTATAGCATCCAAAACGCCCAGGTCCTGCTGAACGCGGTGGCCGATGTGGATGGACGACTCGCCGTGACCTTCAACCTGCCCAGCAGCTTCGCGGGGACCCAGATACGGGTTCAGGCCCTGGACATGGGACGCTGCACCATGGGCGAGGTACGCCTCCAGCTGCTGCAATAAGCGCCGCGTGGGCCGCCGCAGGTGCTCTCGCACCGCCCGTTCTTGCCGCGAGCTTGATGGGAACTCCGCCTGGCCAAACGCATCGCCACAGCCAGAGTCCGACTATCGGACGCGCTCGGACCGTGGATCATAGAGTGCGCCCAGGTGCACCTGGCAGGGAACGCGTTGGTCCGCCACGTCGAGTTCGTAGCTGCCGCTCAGGATGAACTCCTTGTCCAAGCCATCTGGATGGCGGATGTAACCCATTCCGATGGCCGCATCGATCGTGTAGCCGTGGCCTCCACTGGTCAGCCAGCCGACCTTCTCTCCGTCACGGTAGAGAGTCTCGCGCCCAAGCAGGTGGGTGTCTTGACCCGGCACCGTGAAGGTAGCCAGGCGCTTCTTGAGCTTGCCCGCCGCACGCTGTGCCAGCAGTGCCTCGCGACCCAGGAACTCGGTGTCCGTTCCCAGCTTGACCGCCCATCCCAGTCCCGCCTCCAGAGGAGTGTCTTCGGGGGTGAGCTCCCGGCTCCAGATCCGATAGCCCTT
This sequence comes from Planctomycetota bacterium, assembly GCA_002720975.1. Lineage (GTDB taxonomy): Bacteria > Planctomycetota > UBA1135 > UBA1135. The sequence goes on from PBIX01000093.1 coordinate 24,049, forward strand.
CTCCAGACGCAGGGACTCGATGGCTCGATATCCCGCGTTGGAGACTCCATGGGACGCACCCGCCTCCATCAGAGCGTCGTAGACCTCTGCCGCCCGGGCGATGGGCACGTGCAGCTCCCACCCCAGCTCCCCTACGAAGGTCACGCGCAGGGCCAGCACGGGAACACCGACGATCGAGAGCTCCTGGCAGGTCATGAACCCGAAGGCCGCGTCGCTGACATCACTGTCGGTCAGCGCTTCGAGGACATCACGGGAGTGCGGGCCCATCAAACCCAGGACGGCCCGGGATTCGGTCTCGTCCTCGATGGCCAGCCCTGACCCCGCCGGAAGATTCTGCTCGATCCAGCCCTTGTCGTGGGTGGCGTAGCCCGTACCGGTCACGAGGTAGTAGTCATCCTCAGCCAGCTGCGAGACCGTCAGGTCGCACTCGATCCCGCCGCGCTCGTTGAGGAGTTGGGTGTAGGTCACCTGACCCGGTCCCTTGGTCACATCTCCTGCGCAGATCCAGGAGAGAGCCGCGCCGGCGCCAGAACCGCGCAAGCGATACTTGGCAAAGGAGGTCTCATCGAAGAGCCCCACGGCCTCGCGCACGCATTGATGCTCGCGCCCCACATGATCAAACCAATTGGGTCGTCCAAATGTGTACACGTCCACAGGCTCCACGCCCTCGGGCGCGAACCAGTTCGGCCGCTCCCAACCCATCTTCTGGCCAAAGCAGGCGCCGGCAGCCTTGAGGTGGTCATACAGAGGGGACTTGCGCCAGCCGCGCCCAGCCTGCGCCTCCTCGTGGGGCCAGGCCATGGTGTAGTGCCGACTGCAGGCCTCCAGAGTTCGCTCGCGAACCCAACCATCATCGGCATGCATGGGGCCGAAGCGCCGGATGTCCACGGGCCACAGATCCATGCTGGGTACGCCCTCCACGATCCACTCGGCAAGAGCCTTACCGGCTCCCCCGCCGGCCGCGATGCCAAAGGCGTTGAAGCCAGCCCCCACAAAGTACCCCGGTAATTCGGGCGCCTCGCCGAGGATGAAGTTGCCGTCGGGGGTGAAGGCCTCGGGCCCGTGTACGAGTTGGCGCACAGGTGCGTCCGCCAGTGCCGGCACGCGTTCCATGGCTTGGGTACTGAGGCTCTCGAACTGTTCCCAGTCGGGGTCGATCAGCTTGAAGGTCCAGTCCTTTGGAATCCCCTCAAGAGCCCAGGGCTTGGGATCCAACTCGTAGCCGCCCATCACGAGGCCGCCCACCTCCTCTTTCATGTACACCAGCCGATCGGGGTCGCGCAGGGTCGGCAGTCCGCGCTCGATCCCCTCGATGGGCTCGGTCAGCATGAACTGATGCTTGACGGCTTGAACGGGAACGCAGACTCCGGCCAGGGCGCCGAACTCCCGCGCCCACAGGCCCGCGCAGTTGACCAGTACCTCGCAGCGCAAGGTTCCTTCCGGGGTCCGAACCCCGGCGACCCGGCCATCCTCGACCAGGACCTCCTCCACGGGGCAGTTCTCAAGAATCTGCACGCCCTGGGAGCGGGCACCCTTGGCCAGAGCCTGGGTGATGTCCGAGGGGCCAGCCTGCCCATCGCTGGGCATGAAGGCCGCACCCACGATGTCGGAGGCATCCATCAGGGGCCACAGGTCCTGAGCCTCCCGCGGCGTCAGGAGATCCACCTCCAGCCCAAAGCTGCGGGCGGTGGTGGCCTGACGACGGACCTCCGTCCAACGCTCCTGATTGCACGCCAGTCGCAGCCCCCCACAGGCTTCCCAGCCTGTAGCTTGGCCGGTCTCCGCTTCCAACCTGCCGTACAACTCCACGCTGTACTTGAGCAGCTGGGTGATGCTGGCGGAGGAGCGCAGCTGCCCCACAAGGCCCGCCGCGTGGAAGGTTGAGCCCGAGGTCAGCTGAGCCCTCTCGAGGACGACGATCTCCTGCCAGCCGAGTCTGGCCAGATGGTAGGCCGTGGAGCATCCGATAATGCCCCCCCCGACAATCACGGCCCGAGCGTGTGAAGGCTGCCCCATGGATGCTGCCTAGCCGAGAAGTTCGCGCACGGTCTGCTCGTGGCGCAGGCTGCAAGCGATGAGCTCTTGTTTGCCGACCTTCTCATTGTCCGTATGGGCGTCGCGGATGGAGCCCGCGCCGAACAGCAGCGGCGTACCCCAGTCGGGCATGTGGGGTGCGTCGGTTCCGAAGGCGACGGCCACGGACTCCTCGCCATCGGGTACGTGGAACTCGACCGGGGAATAGCCGAACGCGCCCTCAAGCGCGACGTGCTCGCTCAAGCATCCCCGAATGCGCGCCTCAACCGTGGCGGGGTCTTCTACCGTTCGAATCAGGATCTGCGCCTTGGCACTGTCCGCTACGACGTTGGGAGCGATGCCACCGTGGAAGTGACCCACGTTCACGGTGCCCTGACCCAGGGACTCGTGCTCGCCCCAGTCCGCGTCGAGGAGCTTGCCCGTGCTGGCTACCAGCTCATGGATGGCACTCGGGCCCATCTCCTGGGAAGAGTGCCCAGCCTGGCCGTGCCCGACCAGGCAGCCCCCGAAGATGCCCTTGTGCCCGCGCACGAAGAGGCCATCGGTGGGCTCTCCGATGATCACGTGCCGTGGACGCCAGGGGTCGGCAAGGTGCGCGTTGGCGAAGGCCGCCCCCGCGCTATCCGTCTCTTCGCCCACGGTGAACAGAAACCCGATCCTGTCCTCGCCCGAATCCAGCAGGCGCTGAGCCGCCGACAACATGGCCACGGCTTGCCCCTTGGCATCGCAAGATCCGCGGCCATAGACGAAGTCAGAGTCTTCGCGCGAACCAAAGAAGGGTGGCACGGTGTCCAGGTGTGTGCAGAAAACGACTTCCGGCATCCCTGCTCGGGCCAGGATGTTGAAGCGGCCCGGCTCAACCTCCTGACGCTCGACGGATAGGCCCTTGCCCTCCAGGGCACGGCCAAGGGCATCGCCGTAGTCAGCTTCCGAGCCGGTGATGGACTCGATCTCGATCCAGTCCACAAGTGTCTTGGCCAGTTGTTCCACGCGGATCAGTCTAGCAATCCCGGGGCAGGATGCCCTCAGAGCGTGATGTCGAATCCCACGCCGTTGGTCACCTCGGGCGTCGATCCCGCCAGCCAGACACAGAAGTCGAAGCGTCGCCCCACCAGGACGGAGGACCAGAGCGGATCCAAGCGCAGATAGGCCTCGGCCCAGCCCACCCCATCCAGGCTCCCGTGGGACCCGTGGAAGTCACCTCTCCCCGGCGGCAGCCAGGTGGTGTTGAAGAAGGGGTCCCGGTTCAGGGGAACGTGAACCCCCATCAAGTCAAAGCCAGGCTGGGTACCGCTGAGACTCCCCAGGATCCGGTAGGGCCGACCCGCATCCACGCTGGCCCGGTTCAGCGTGAACGGCACCAGGGATTGCGTGGCCGCGCTGTACTGACTGACTCCCACGTGGAGCTCGGTAAGAGGATCACTCAACAGCTCCACAAAGGGTGAGAGGCGGATGGTCCTCGGCCCTCCCAGATCCACGTCCACGCGCCACTGACCCAGTCCGGCCGCGGTGGTTGCCACAAGGTCCACGCTGTAGGTCCCATCGCCGTTGTCGGTGACGGGACCGGCGATAGCCTTGCGCGGCAACGGGTTCTTGCGCTTCAGCCCGATCAGGGCGCCGCCTTGGGTGAGGGGCACGCCATCCAGGTCTTTGAGGCGGATCGTCACCCGCGCTCGCGAGCGGCCATCGGCCACGATGCTCTGGCGATCGACCGTCACCTCGGACTTGTAGTGGTCAGGTACCCCCGCCATGGACGCGCGCCAGAGCGCGTACTGGTCACGGAGTTCAATGACCGGATCGACATCGCTCCAATCACCACCAACCTTGAGAGCCAGGTAGTAGTCACCGTTTGCGCAACCCTCCTTTCCATTGCAGGATCCGTTCTTGTCGCCGGGCCGGGCCAGAAACATGAGCGCCTGGTGAGCACTCTTGTCAAAGCTGGGCGGGGGCGAACCGCAGCTATCCGCCGCGGCTGGATCACAGGAACATCGGCCATCCCCCCCCATGGAACGCGCGGCCTCCATGGCCATCATGACCTTCAGGGAGAGATCTCCCGGCGCATTCAAGAGCGCCTGCTCCGCAGCCAAGACCACGGCGGAACCGGCCAAGCCACTACCTTGAATGGCATAGATCAGCTCGTCCGTTTCACCACTCACGGTCCCTTTCCCCTCACCTGCTTGATTACCGAGAAAGGAGACCGGTGGACCCGCGAAGGAAACAATGCCAAAACCCCGCCACTCGACACCCGAATCGGATTTGACGATCAAATCCAGAATGCGTGCCGGCAGAATCCCGTTCTTGAAGCCCGAGAACATGATCTTGCGATTCTGGGCACCGTTGAGCACAAAGACCTGCGACGCCCCCGCCCCCTTGCCCACGACAATCACGGGCACCATGTTCTCCAAGCCTGTGCCCATGATGCAGGTCGCCGTTGCCATGCATACCTCGCCCGTCTTCTTGTTGACCACCACCACCGACCAGGTGGCCTGCGCCTGCTGCATGAAAAGCGCAATACCAAACAACAGGGCTAGACAGCGCCTTCGCATTTGAGTGGCTGGCCAGGGATTCGACGGGAGCTTGCTCATATGTATTCAATCTACCCCACGGGCCAGAATTGGTGTCAAACAGGCCGGTTCAAGTGCCGTCCATCGAATGCTCCACGCAGATCAGCCCAGCAATCCCGGGGCAGGATGCCCTCAGAGCGTGATGTCGAATCCCACGCCGTTGGTCACCTCGGGCGTCGATCCCGCCAGCCAGA